>NZ_JANKBZ010000056.1 GCF_024623785.1 Archangium lipolyticum | reverse complement strand
TACCAGGCCATTCCCATGATGCCCGAAGACACGCTTCTGCCCTTGATGGCTCGATTCGTTGAATTGCTGGCCGAACAACCCGTTTTCCGGGAAGTTTTCGGTCCAATATGAGGGGATGGCTCAGCCCATAGGGTCCTCGGAAGTTGCTCCTGGGCCTGAAAACGGCAGCGCGGCGAGCCAGGCTCCGAAGAGCCCGACCCGCCGCGCCGAGGCGGCCCGCGCACGGGCCGCTCTGTCACTCCGTCATGCCCTCAGCGGCTTCACGTTCCGCGGGCACTCCCAATAGGTGTACTCGCAGGTGGCCGCCGTGGGGTCGCACGGCACCTGCATCACGGTGACGAGCTCGCACGGGTGCTTCGGCTCGTCCGACATGCGGCTCGCCGGGACCACCGGAACCTCGACCGGCGAGAGCCGCTCGGACCCGTGCCCGTCGAACGGCCGTCCCGCCTGCCTTGAAACGCCGCCCCGCTGCTCCTCCTGCTTCCGCTCTTGTGTCGGAGCCTCCACCGGCATGCACACCACCGGCAGCACCGACGCCGTCCCCAACACCGCCCCCAGCACGCACAGCTTCGTTCGCATGAAACCCCCTTGCGGCTGACACACTCCTTCACGCCGATGGCGCGTCGGTTCCGGTTCAGCAGCAAGGACGCAAACTACCCCAAGGGTCTGACATCCCCGGGGGCATCCCCCACGATGGACCCCTCCCCATCCCCTCACGGAGGACGGCTACGGGCCCCAGTCATTCCGGACGTTTACGGGCCCCTCCCAGATGGTGGGCTCCCGAATACACGACCCCCAGAGTCATCTGTTCGTCGGGTGCCGGACGGTGCCCGATAGCACACGGTTCCCGCCGTCCCCGGACCTCAACCCCGAAGCATCGCCAGGGCCCGCTGGAAATCCTCGGGCAGCGGCGCCTCGACGCTCACCGGCCCGCCCGTGAGGGGGCTCGGCAGCGACAGCCGGAGCGCGTGCAGCGCGTGGCGTCCCAGCGCCTTCGCCGCCGGATGCGCTCGCGCCTCCTCGGGGCCATACACGGAGTCCGCGAGCACCGGGTGTCCCGCCTCCGCCATCTGCACGCGGATCTGGTGCGTGCGCCCCGTCTCCAGCTTCACCTCCACCAGCGTCGCCCCCTTCAGCCGCTCGCGCACCTCGTACGAGAGCGCCGCTCGCCGCGCCGAGCGCACCTTCGTCGTGAACCGCCTCGGGTCCTTCGGATCCCTCCCGTACGGCGCCTCGAGCCTTCCACTCTCGGGCGTCTCTCCCAGCACGAGCGCCCAGTAGCGCTTGTCCACGCGCTTCTCCTGGAACGCCCGGTCGAGCGCCGCCACCGCCTCGTCCGTGCGCGCGAGCGCCAGGCACCCGCTCGTCTCGCGGTCCAACCGGTGCACCACTCCCGGCTGCGCCAGTCCCTCCACGTCGAACGGTGGCAGCCTCGCCGCCAGCAGCTCCACCACCGAGGGCACGTTCCCCGAGGGCTCCACCACCAGGCCCGCCGGCTTGTTCACGATGACCAGCGCCTCGTCATCGTGCAGCACGGGCAGCTCGGGCCCCTCCGCCGAGCGCCTCGCCGGGGCTCGCGGCGGGGGCCGGCTGATTTCAATCTCCTCGCCACCCCAGAGCTTGCGCGAGGCCTGGCACTTCTTCCCGCGGATCCGCACGTGGCCCTGCTCGATGAGCACACGCGCCCGCTCCAACGAGAGCCCGGGCACGTGCGCCGAGAGGTACTTGTCGAGCCGCTCGCCGGCGGACTCGCGGAGGACGGAGATCTTCTGGAGCGACATGGCGTCCCCCTTCTACGGCGGCGCCCTCCGGGAAACCACTCCGGGGGCTACTTCACCACGAGGTCCGAGGGCTGCCGGGGCGCCACCTCGTAGGTGTTCTCGTACTGCGCCGCGAGGCCCGTCACCTCGATGCGCTGACCCACGGACAGGGCGTTCACCGTCTCCGGCGCGAAGCCGGCCGACCCGTGGATGTACACCTGCACCTCCCCCGAGCCATCGTCGACATACAGCTCGTAGCCGTAGGGCAATTCATCATTGGCGGCCCGGGTCACCGTCGCGGAGATACGCACCAGCAGGCCCTCGGTGGATTCATTGACGTCGCCAGTGCGTACCTCCTTGGGCGTCACCTGCTGCGTGCCCTCCAGCTTCTCGACGGAGGCGGGCTCGCTCTCGAGGATGCGCAGATTGGCCTCGTCGTTGAGCTTGCCCGTCACCCGGACGCGGGTGCCCAGCCCGAAGTCGAGCTTCTCCGCCAGCTTCACGTAGATGCCTCCGGTGTTGTCCTGGATGGCGAAGCCCTCGTTCTCCAGGGCCGACTTGAAGTTCCCGGGAGGCACCGTGACGTAGCCCTCCACGGTCACCGTCGTGCCATTGCCCTGGGTGCGCGCCTGCGTGATGGGCGTGGCTTTGGGCTGCTCGGAGCCGGAGTCATCACAGGCGGCGAACACCGCGAGCGACAGGCAGCCGAGGACAACGCGCAGCCCGGCGGCCGCGCGCGAGGAAAACTCCATCTGGGAAGGGGTCATGCGGCGCATTGTTGACACCGCGACTCCGCGTTCAAGCCCCCGGTTCACCGAGCGTCGAAAACCCTTCACCTGGAGGCACGGCCGCGCCATTTCAATCCGCGCGACGCGCCACCAGCCTCGCCTCGTGCCGGCCCTCCCCGGTCCACCCCTCGGTATACGAGACGACCTCCAGGTCCTGGATCAGCCGCGGCAGCTCGCCGTCCTCCAACAGGAAGCGCGCCGAGGGATGCGCGTTCCGCTGAAGGTTGCTCCGCGTGGGCTGTGCGAAGACGAGCAGCCCGCCCGGCGCCAGCACCTTCGCGAACCCGGCGAACAGCGGCCTGAGGAGGAAGTTCAGGCACAGCACCACATCGAAGGGCCCCGAAGGCAGCGGCTCCTCCTCCAGGTCCAACCGCCGCACCCGGAGCGGCACCCCCGACTCGCGCGCGGCCTTCGCCGCCCGCTCGAGCGCCACGTCCGAGACATCCACCAGGGTGACCTCCAGGCCATGTCTCGCCAGCCAGAGCGCGTCATGGCCCGAGCCTCCTGCTACGTCCAGCGCTCGGCCCTTGCTCGGGAGCCGGTCCGCCAGCGAGCGTAGGAACCCCGAGGGCTCCAGCATTCCCCCCTGCTCACCGTAGCGCGTGTTCCACTTGCGCCGATCTTCCTCGGACATGGATCCTCCCGCGCGAGCCCCGCTCGCAGCGTCTGTCTCTCCGAGGATGCCACCTTCCCGCGGCTCGGTGATCTTCTCAGCGTCGGGTATCGCGCCTCTTCTGCTGACGCGCCTGCTCCGCTCGCAGCGCTCCTCCAATTCGCCGTCCCGCCACCTGCGTCATCTTCGAAACCGGGTTGCCCATCTTCTTGGGCTTGGCCGGACGCCAGGTCGGCTGGGTGCTCGGAAAGCGATTGTCCCTCATGGGTGTGTCCTCATGGGCCGGAGGAGACGACGTGGGCCTGGGGCGGATGACGCCCGTCAGCTCGTTCGGAGACGAAGCATCTCTTATTTCTGCAACGTCGCGCGGGCTTCTTGGATGCCCCAGGGGCCTGGAGTGCTTGCACAGCCGCCTTGCGACCGTAGACCCTCACCCCAGCCCTCTCCCAGAGGGAGAGGGGGTAGACACGGGCTCGACCTGGGATGCTCGGTACACCTACCTAGAAGAGCGTGTCCGCCAGCTTCGCCCTCGTGTCACCTGACAGCACCGTGTAACGCATTACCCGCTCGCCCCCTCGCCAGACCTCGAGGGTTCTCGGCACCGCGTCGCCCGTCGCCGGCGAGTTGTAGTCCAGGAAGCGCACGTCCCACGCCGTCCCCTTCCCGTCCTTGTAGCGCACTCGTGCCGGCTTGAAGCCCTCCTTGTAGACCCAGAATTGAGGCTTGCCCTCCCCCTGCCCTCCCAGCACGTACGCCACCTCGCCTCCAAAGCGGCCCAGGGACGTCGTCCGAGGCTCGATTCCCAACGAGCGCAGGTACGTCTCCACCACCTCCCGCCCCTCCACCGCCGACCCCGCACGCGCCGCCAATATCGCGCACACCTGCTGCACCGCCTCCGTCAGCGCCGGAATCTCCGTGCCCTCCACCCTCTTGCGGCCCCCGGATACCACCGTCGCCACCGTGTTGCCCTCCAGCGCCTTCGCCTCGAACCGGCAGCGGCCCGGCACCTTCAGGTACACCGTGCCGTCCGCCTGCAGCTCGGGCCGATCCGCCGGCAGCCCCAGCGCCGCCCCCGCCTCCTTCACCCCAGGTCCGTAGAAACTCAACGAGCCGTCCGCCCGCAGCGCGGACAGGTTCAGCTCCTCCCTCTCCCCCATCATCCGCCGCAGGATGGACCCTCCCGGCAGCACGTACGCGCCCGCGCTCAGCGACGCCAGCACTCCCATCACCAGCAGCCCCCTCTTCACGGCTGCCCCCTCGAACAGCTCCTTGGATAGGGCCTTGGTGGCCGACAGGATGCGCAAGCCAGCTCTCGTCGTGGATGGGGTCGACATGGGGCGGCGAATCTAGTGATGGCCCTCCCCTCCATCAAGGCAGTTAGGATGCCCCCCATGTGGCACCGTTCGATGCTCCTCCTGCTGGCCCTCGCTCTGTCCGCCCCCGCCCTTGCCCAGGAGCAGACCGCGCCTTCCCTCTACCGCCATCCCGCCGCCGAGGACCTGCGCAGCCTCCTGAGCGCGCGCGGCTACGGCATGGGCGGCGCCTGGCGCGCCCTCGGTGTGAGCGCCGAGTCGGGAACCGGCAACCCCGCCGCCCTCGCCGCCTACCCCACCTACCGCATCGAGCTCACCGGCGCCTGGGACTGGGTCGGCAAGGATGCCGCCGGCATGGTGTCCATCTCCGACGCGTCCACCAGCGTGCTCGCAGGCGGCGTCACCTACCAGCTCGTCACCCTCGGCAAGGGTCCCCAGCGGACCACCGCCCACATCAACACCGTGTCCATGGCCCTGCCCATCGCCGACAGCCTCCTCATCGGCGTCTCCACCCGCTACCTGCTGATGCGCGGAGCCCGGCAGGCCAACGCCGTCACCGGCGACGCGGGCCTCCTCTTCCGCCCCAGCCCGGCTTTCGCCCTCGGCGTCTCCGGTCACAACCTCATCGGCACCGGCAATCCCGAGCTCACCCGCTACTACTCGGCCCATGCCGGTGTCCTCGCCGGCCTGCTCACCGTCGCCGCCGACGTGCGCGCCGACTTCGAAACGTACAAGCGCACCACGTTCACCTACAGCGGTGGCGTGGAGTACGTCATCGGGCAGAGCTTCCCCATCCGCGCCGGCTACACCTGGAATGGTTTCACCCGCGCCTCGGAGCTGGGCATGGGCATCGGCCTGCTGACGCCAGGAGGTGGGCTCGACCTGGCCTACCACCACGAGTTCGGCGGCGAGAAGGGACGGCTCGTCGCCCTCACCTTCAAGGTGCAGGTCCGCTGACGCTCAGCCGCGCAGCGGGAGGTAGCGCTCCGAGGCGGAGAAGCGCACCAGCTCCACCAGCTCCTGCTCGCTGGACTTGAGGGCCCGCAGCGCGGCCACCGCCGGCCCCGGGCCTCCGCAGGCCACCAGCCCCGCGCGGTTGGCCGAGTGGCGCGCCGCCTCCGCGAGCGCCGAGGCGTCGAACTCCCGCTGGGCCGACTCCATCAGCAGCAGCGCCCGCGAGCGCGCACTGGGGTGCAGTGCATCGCGCACCACGCGGGTCTCGGGGCCCAGCTCCGAGCCTCCACGCAGCACCGAGGCCAGGATGGCCACCGCGCGCAGCAGCTGGTCCTTCTTCAGGCAGCGCAGCGCGAGCAGGTCCGGCCCGAGGCAGGACAGCGCCCGCCCGGCGAAGAAGCGCAGCTCCGGCTCCGGCAACACCTGACGCACCGCGCTCCGCCCCACCAACAGGCGCGGGGCTCCCGGGTGGACGAGCGTGAAGGGCGGGCCCTCGTCCTCGGAGAGGAAGACCTCCGGAATCGGCACATCGAGGATGCGCGAGACGAACAGCAGCGCCTCCTGGGCGGCCCGTGCTCCGGGACCCACGTCCGAGCGGAGGGGCTCGTTGGAGCCCGCCGCCCGTCCGAAGGTGGGGAAGAGGCGGCAGAGGGCGAGGCCCACGGAGGCGAGCAGCTCGCCCGCCGGGTTGCGCAGGCCGGGATGGCGCAGGCCCGCGCGCTCCTCGGGGGTGAGCGTCCGGCGCGGAGGCCGGAGGACGGCGTCCTTCCCGCCGCCCTCGAGCGCCGAGGCCACTTCCGCCATCAGCGAGCCACGCGCCGTGTCGCCCCGGCCCACGAAGAAGGCCGAGAGCTCCCGGTAGGCGGCCGCCTCGAGCGGACGCTCGCGCACGCGCTCGATGGCCGCCGGCCGCGCCTCCGCCTGCGCCGGAGCCGGTGCGGGCTTGACGGCGCTCACCGGAGCGGGAGGCACCACGGGCGCGGGAGGCGCCACGGGGACGGGATGCTCGCCCCGGGCACGGCGGCGCACGGGGTCCATCTTCCCGGGAGGCGCCTCCCAGGCGATGACCCGGGTGCTCTCCACGGGCACCGGCGCGTCGGGAGGTTCGAGCGCCGGGGCAGGGGCGGGCGCGGGCTCGGACACCCTGGCGCCGACCGCGGGCATCTCAAGGACCGTGCGCGCCGACTCCAGCCCGGCGGCGGGTGGCGGGGCCGCTGGCGCCGCCGGAGTGGGCGTGAGCTCCACCGCGCCGGGCGGAGGAATGAGGACGCCGGTGCGGGGACCGCTCGACTCGCGCTTGGGGACGGCGCTGCGAGGCGGCTCGGGGTGCAGCGTGGGCGCCGCTCGCTCCGAGATGGCCTTGCGAAGGTTCTCCGCCCGGTTGGCGTACACCTGCGCGCGGGCCGCGTCCCCGAGCGTCTCGCGGCAGAAACGCGCCAGGCGAGCCCAGGCCCCGAGGCGCTCCTCATCGTCCTCGGTGGCGGTGGCGGCGTGCTCCAGGGCCCACGCGGCCTCGCCGTGCTGCTTGAGCGCGATGAGCCGGTCCACGAGCAGCAGCCAGGCCTCCTTGTGACCGGGCTCGAAGCGCACCGCCTGGCGCAGCTCGGCGAGCGCGGCCTCGCGCTCTCCCAGGGCCTCCAGCGTGGACACCAACTCCAGCCGGGCCTTGCGCGCCACCAGCCCTCGCGGCTCCCGTTCGATGCGGGCGCGCAGCAGGCGGCTGAACCCGGCCTTGTCCCCGAGCTGCCGCGACAGATCCAGGAGCTTGTCCTGGGCGTGCACGTCCTCGGGGCTCTCCGCGAGCACCTCCGTCCACGCCCAGTACGCGAGCTTCGCGTTGGCGAGGGACCCTCCGGAAACCTCGGCGAGGCACCGCAAGCCCTCCACCCGGTAGGGCGAGCGCCGGGGTACGGCGGCGAGCGCCACGCGCAGGCGCTCGGTGGCACGGGCCCGGTCCGCCTCGGGCGCGCACCGGGCGAGCCCCATCAGCGCCAGGAGCGAGCCGGGGTTGATGGCCGCCGCCGCCTCGAAGTCCGCGCGCGCCCGGGCCACCTCGCCGGTGGACAGCAGCCGCTCGCCGCGAGCCAGGAAGGCCGCGGCACGGGCCCGGGGGTTGCTCGCGCGCTGCACCGCCTCGTCGAGCACGCGCAGCACCACCCACTCGTCGCCGTCCTCGCGCTGGGACACCAGCCGCACCTGCTCCGCGAGCGCGGCCTTGTCTCCCGTGAGGGCGACGATCTGCCCGTACACCCGGGCGGCGCCCGCCAGATCCCTCAGCTCGTCCTCCAACAGCTCGGCGAGCCGCGTGAGGATGTCCGTGCGGACCACCAGGTCCTTCGCCCGATCGGCACGTGCCAGGTAGAACTGCGCCAGCTCGCGCCACGCCCGGCGCGCGATGAGCTGGGCCTCCTGGCGCGCCTCTTCCGGGTCCTCCTGCCGGGGCACCAGCTGGCGCGAGGGCTCGGTGTCCTCGTCGCCGCTCCAGGGAACGGGCGCGTTGGCCTTGAGCCCGGCGGGTGGCGGAACGAGCGGGGCCTCGAGCCGGGAAACCGGAGTCCTGGCGGGAGCCGCCTCGGGCCGGACGGTGGGGACCTCGAGGGTCAGGCGGCGGTGGCTGAAGGCCGCCCCGGCGGAGTCGTCCCGAGGGGGGGAGGAAGGAGCCAGGGCGACCCCGAATGGCAGCTCGGCCCCGGAAGTCACCTCGTCCTGAGACCAGACGGCGGGCATCTCGAGGACGGTGCGCGGCGACTCGGGGGAAGGCTCCGCGGCGGCCCTGGCCCGGGGCTGGGGAGCGCGAGGCGCGAACCGCGTATCCGGCGGGCCGAAGGCCTCCGCCGTGTGCTCGTCTTCCATCCAGGGCGAGGAGAACTCGATGGTCTCGCTCCGATGGAGCGGATCCTCGGCGGCGTGCGCCTCCCGAGGCTTGGATGCCCGCGCTTCCAGGGAAGCGGAGGGGCCGGGAGGCGGCTTCTCCCGACCGATGCCGCGGAAGATGACCTCGAGGAGCCGGCGGGCGTGGCGGTCTCCGGGGGACTCGTCGACGAGCGCCTGGAGCGCCTCGATGGCGCGAGGGAGCTGGTTCACCCGGCGCAGCAAGCGCGCGAGCTGGAGCCGCACGGCGCGGCGGGTGTCCCCCCGGGTGTTGCCGAGGGAGGAGGACAGGAGGGCGATGGCGGCGGCCTCGGTCCCCGCCCGCAGCGAGAAGGCGACGAGCACCGCGGCCAGGCGCGGCGTCATGGGCAGGGAGCGGCTGGCCCGCACCAGCTCTCCGAAGGCCCGCGCCGCCTGCCCCTCGTTCAACAGGCGGGAGGCATTCTGGCGGTGCCGCTCCACGAGATCGGGCACGTCCACACCTTCCCTGGACGGGGGCATGCCAGCGGGCGAGCGCTGACGCGCATCTGCCGTTTCCGGTGAACCGGCGTCCTTGCCGTTTCTCACGCCACCCATGGGTGGGGCAGTCTACACAGGATGCCGCCTCCGGTCGTCACCGTCCTCCTCCCCGCCCGAAACGCCGAGCGCACCGTGGCACGCGCCGTGGAGAGCCTCCTCGGAGGCACGTTGCGTGAAATCCAGGTGCTGGCGGTGGACGACGGCTCCACGGACGGCACGCGCGAGGTGCTGCGGGGGCTGGCGGCGAGGGACGCCCGGGTGGAGGTGCTGGACGGGGGAGGCCGGGGGCTCGTCGCCGCGCTCAACCTCGCGCTGGCGCATGCCACCTCCCCCTACGTGGCGCGCATGGACGCGGATGACGAGGCGCTGCCCCGGCGGCTGGAGGCGAGCGTCGCGGCGCTGGAGGCGGACCCCGGGCTGGGCGGCGTGGGCACGGGCGTGGAGCTGTTCCGGGAGGATCAGCCGGTGAGCCCCTCGATGAGGGACTACGCGACGTGGCTCAACGGCCTCACCACCCCCGAGCGGCTCCACCGCGAGCGCTTCGTGGAGAGCCCCATCTGTCACCCCTCGGTGTGCCTGCGGAGGGAGGCGGTGGTGGCGGCCGGGGGCTGGGCACACGGCGACTTCCCGGAGGACTACCACCTCTGGTTGAAGCTCATCGAATCCGGCCACCGGATGCACAACCTGCCCGAGGTGCTGCTGCGGTGGAGGGACAGCACGGGACGGCTGACGCGCACGGATCCGAGGTACGCGCACAAGCGCTTCATCTGGGTGAAGGCGCACTACCTGGCGCGCAGCCCGGAGGTGGCCGGGCGGCCGCTGACGGTGTGGGGCACGGGTCCGGGAGGGCTCATCCTCACGCGCTTCCTGCTCGCGGAGGGAGCCCGGGTGGAGCGCTTCATCGACGTGCACCCGCGCAAGGTGGGCACGCGCATCCACGGGATTCCGGTGGATCCACCGGAGTCCCTGGGCACACCGCCGGAGGACACGCACCTGGTGGCGGCGGTGGGCGTGCGAGGCATCCGGGAGGAGATTCGCGGCGCTCTGACGGCGCTCGGCTGGGTCGAGGGCGTGCACTTCACCTGTGCCGCTTGAGCCTTGGTGTAACCTCCGGGGCATCAGACTGGAGCAGACCGAGTGAACCCCTCCACCGCAACCCGCCCCGACCTGACCGAGGCCCCCCGTCTTCCCGAGGAGCTGCGCCCCATCCTGGAGGAGCTCCAACAGGAGCTGACCCGCGCCGCCGGTGACAACCTGGCCGGGCTCATCGTCTTCGGGAGCGCGATCCGGGGCGGCTACCGCAAGGGCACCAGCGACGTGAACCTGGTGGTGCTGCTCCGGGACACCTCGGCCCCGAAGCTGCGGGACATCGCGCCCGCCATCAAGCGGGCCTGGCGGGCCCTGCGGGTGGAGCCGCTGCTCCTCAAACCCTCCGAGGTGGCCGACGCCACCGACGTGTTCCCGACCCGCTTCCTGGACATCCAGCGCCACCACCTCGTGCTCACCGGGGAGGACCCGTTCCACGACCTGCGCGTCTCGCCCGAGCACATCCGGCTGCGCGTGGAGCAGGAGCTGCGCAACCTGCTGCTGCGCCTGCGCCGGCGCTACATCGCGCTCGTGGAGGAACCGGCCACCCTGTCCGCCCAGCTCGTGAGCATCACCGCGCCCCTCGTCGTCGAGTTGGAGACGCTGCTGCGCCTCACCAACCGCCCCGTCCCCACGGGAGGCGAGGCCGCGGTGCTCCAGGCCGCGGCGGCGGCGTTCGGGCTGGATGGCTCCGCGCTGCTCCAGCTCCCGTCCCTGAAGGCGGGCACCGCCGAGTTGGATGAGCCCGAGCCGCTCATCGAGCGGGTGCTCGCCAGCCTGGACAGTGCCGCACGCGTTGCCCATGAGTTGGAGGGACGGTTGTGAACCCCTTCGACCTTCCGGGGCCGGAGTTCCTCGCCTTCTACGCCGTGCTGGCGATCTCGGCCTGGCTCGGCGCGAGGTTGCTGCGCAAGTACCTGCTCGGGCCGGACGGGCCGGTGGATCCGCGCATCACCGATCTCCACCCCTACGAGGTCTCCTTCCTCTCCGGCGGAATGGAACGGGCCGTCGAGTCCGCGGTCGCCAGCCTCGTCCGGCAGGAGTACCTCCAGGTGACTCCGGAGGGGCGGGAGCTGACGGTCCAGAAGAAGCTGCACGCCAGCCCCCATCCCCTGGAGGCGATGGTTCACGCCTCGGCCAACGGCGCGACGATCGAGGAGTTGGTGAAGAACGCCGGGTCCCTGCGTGCGCGGCTGGAACACCGGCTCCTCCGCTTGGAGCTGATCGCCGATGACACCACCTCCGGGAGGATCACGCTCTACTCGAGCGTGATCATGCTCGGGGTGTTCGCCGTGGGCATCGCCAAGGTGGTGATCGGCATGCAGAGGGATCGGCCGGTCGGGTTCCTGTTCCTGATGAGTCTCGTCGTCCTGGGCACGGCGCTGTTCTTCGCCGTGCGCAAACCCCATCGCAGCAATCGGGGCAACACCGCGCTCGAGAAGCTGACTCAGCGCAACGAGGCGCTGCGTACCAGTGTCTGCGCGAACGCCTCGGTGCTCGCTGGCAGTGACGTGGCGCTGGCGGTGGGGCTCTTCGGAGCCACCTCGCTGACGGGGACGCAGTTCGAGGATCTCCAGCGAGCCCTGATGCCGGCGCCCTCGTCGGGTGGAGACGGGGGAAGCAGTGGCGGTGGCTGCGGTGGAGGCTGCGGAGGAGGAGGTTGTGGCGGTTGCAGCTGACGCGCGACAACTCGCATCTGGGCTTCGTGGAGCTGCTCACACGGAAGGAGGTGGCTCATGGCGGATGAGGATCGCGAGGCCCTCGCCCGGGCGCAGGCCGCGCTGCTCGCCGCGTTGACGGGCCACGAGGAGCTGCCGCCCGGGTTCGATCCCGAGCGGGTGCGCGCGGCGACCGAGGCCCTGGCACACAAGCGCGAGCACTCGGTGGTGGCCACCTGGCCGGAGCTGGCACGAGCGCTCGGCGCCGAGTTCCATCCGCTGTTCGACCGATACGCCGCGGAGGAGCCCCTCCCCCACGAGGGAGGCCCCATGGCGGACGGCTGGCGGTTCGCGCGGTGGCTGGAGACCCAGGCCCGCTTTCCAGCGGCGGCGACACTGGAGTCGCTGCGGGTGAGCCTGCGCTTCCGTCCGACGGCCGAGGGACTGATACCGCGACGAGGGCCGGTGTTCCGCCTGCGGTATCTGCGGCCACAACGGACACTGGTGTTGGCCATCCGTTGGAAGCCCGGCCGTGAGACCTGGTGGAGGTTGCGCCTTCCGTCACGCTCAAACAAACCGTGAGCGAAACATCCCCTCTCCCTCTGGGAGAGGGTCGGGGTGAGGGTATCGAGGGTCTACCCGCGGGTAGCCGCATCAAGTGGACGAATGAGCCCAGAGGGAGCCACGATCCCCGCTGCCGTGAAGAATCGCGAGAGGTCCTCCGGTACGGGAGCTTCGAATCGCACGGTGACTCCAGTCCGAGGATGCGCCAGCTCCAGCGCCTGCGCGTGCAACAAACACCGGGGAGCCTCGATCCCTCCAGCCCTCGCCGCGCCGCCGTAGCGCTTGTCTCCAAGAATCGGAGCCCCGAGCGCCGTCAGGTGAGCGCGCAGCTGGTGCGTCCGCCCCGTCTGGGGAAGCAGCTCCACCAGACAGAAGTCCTTGCCCGCGTGCAGCACGCGGTACTCCGTGAACGCGGGAATCCCATTGGCCGCGCGGGTGGCGCGCCAGCGTCCCGGCCGGGAGGGGTCCTTCGACAGCGGCAGATCGATGGTCCCCTGGGACGGCAGCTCCACGGGACCCACCGCGGCCAGGTAGCGCTTGCGAGCGCGGCCCTCGCGGAACTCCTCCGCCAGAGCGGTCGTCGCCTGGGGCGTCTTGCCAAACACCGTCACTCCGGACGTCTCCCGGTCCAACCGGTGCACCAGCCCCGCGGGCGTCTTCAAGTGCTCGCCCACCCGGTCCACCAGACTGTCCCCCACCCGCCCTTCCGTGGGCTGCGCCGTCATCCCCGCCGGCTTGTCCACCGCGATGACATCCGCGTCCTCATGCAGCACGCGGAAGCTCGGAGCCTGCGCCGGAGCCTCCGCGAGCGGGCTCTCCCCCCCCTCCTCCAACACCGCCGTCACCACCTGCCCCATGACCAGCCGCGTCTTCGCATCCCGGCACCGGCGCCCGGCCACGTACACCGCGCCCACGCCCACCAGGCGCTCCGCCTCCTCGAGAGACAGGCCCAGTTCCGCCGCCAGTGCTTCGCTCACGGTGCGGCCCGTGAGGGTAGATTCGACTCGGAAGGTTCGGCGCTTCATCCCTCCGGAGGTTACCAGCCCTTCACGTCCCTGATTCGCTCCGAGTGGACGGTCATCTCCCACCCAAGACGGTCGAGCCCTCCACTGCGCACGGGTTCCCCTCGGGAGTGGCTCCTGGCCATCGCCTTGCATCGGGCGCCGCCGCACGTAGGAGGGCAACGACGCCCTCCAAGGGAGAACGACGATGGAGAGCGTGGGCGTGAATGAGGCAGTGAATGAGACGTTGGAGCGAGTGCTGGGGCTGGAGGGCCTGCGCGTGCGCGGCGCCAGCCTCCAACCCCACGGCCTGGTGGTGCACGTCCGGTTACGCGTGCCCGCGCGCCGGTGCGGAGTCTGTAACGACTTCTGGAGTGGCTACGACACGCAGCCGGTGCGCCGGTGGCGCCATCTCACGCTGGAGCGCACGCCGGTGTGGCTGAGCTACGCGCCCCGCCGCATGCAGTGCCCCGAGCATGGCGTCCGCGTGGAGCGCGTCACCTGGGCGGCGCACGACTCCCTCTTCACCACAGAGGTCGAGCAGATGGCGCCCTGGCTGTGGCACCGCCTCGGAGTCACCGCCGCCTGCCAGATGACGGGCCTGTCCTGGCCCACCCTCAAGCGCCTCATCCTCCGGCCCGTCGTCCCCATGCCGGACCTGAAGCGCATCGAGGAGCGCTACATCATCGGTACGGACACGCTGTCCCTCCGGCAGCATTCCCAGGACTTCGCGGCGGTGATGGAGCAACTCGGCAGGCCCGTGCCCTCCGCGCTCGCACCTCGGCCACTGCCCGCGAGTGCCCTCTGAATCCGGGTCCACGGTGGCACGGTAACCGACAGAGAAAGAGGGACGGAGGGTCCACCGCGCCACGCTCGGCTTCCTCGGGCCTTTTCCCCGGTGGACGAAGTGTCTACCTTCCGGCCCCCCATGGACCGTCCCCTCCCCTCCCTGCGCGCGAGCCTGGACGATTTCCTCGCCCAGCTGGCCACCCTCCACTACCGCCACGCCGCCGGCCTGTCCCCGGACCTCCCCCTCCGCGAGCTCTACGAGGACTCGCCCGAAATCGCCTCCCCCGAGGCCTTCGCCGCCGCCACCGAAGCCGTCCCCAAGGCGCAGGCCAAGGGCGACCTGCTCGGCGTCCGCCGCCTCCGCCTCCTGCGCGACTTCATCGCCACCCAGGTCGAGGAGTCCCTCGCCGCCCCCGAGGCCGAGGCCGTGGCCCAGCTCGAGGCCCGCGCCCGCCTCCCCGTGGATGACCAGACCCTCTCCTTCGGTGAGGCGCTCGGCCAGCTCCCCCATGAGCCCAACCGCGGCCGGCGCGCCCTGCTCGAGAGCGCCACGGGCGGCTTCCTCTGGGACAACCGGGGCCGCTATGGCACCCGCCGCGAGGCCTCCTTCCGCGTCACCGAGCGCCTCCGCGCCCCCAGCTACGTCGCCCTGCGCGAGGACGTCTCCGGCATCGACCTGAACAAGCTGGCCGAGGCCGCCCAGGAGACGCTGCGCCTCACCGAGGACGCCTACCGCGACGTGCTCGGCTACGTGCTCAAGAAGGTGGAGCCCACGCTGCGCCCCCTGCCCTCGGGCAACGCGCGCAGGCACGACCTGCAGGCGGCCACCCAGGCCCCGTGGATGAGCGGCTTCTTCAAGCGCGAGGACGAGCTGCCCGCCGTCATCCGCTGGCTCGGCGAGTGGGGCTTCCACCCGGCCGCCCAGGGCCGCATCCGCATCGACGACGAGGAGCGCCCCGGCAAGGCCTCGCGCCCCTTCACCGTTTCCGTGCGCATCCCCGGCGAGGTGCGCCTCGTCCTCCAGCGGCGCGGGGGAATGGACGCCCTGGGCAGCCTCCTGCACGAGTACGGCCACGCCCTGCACCACGCCCACGTGAAGGAGGAGCTGCCGCTGGAGCTGCGCCGGCTCGGGGACGCCTCCGTCACCGAGGCCTTCGCCACCCTCTTCGAGCGGCTCCTCACGGAAGAGGAGTGGCTCAAGCGCTACCTGCGCCTGCCCTCGGCCACCGCCCGCGACGTGACGCGCCTGGCCGCCTTCCAGGGGCTCACCGTGCTGCGCCGCCACTGCGCGAAGCTGCCCTACGAGCTGTCCCTCCACACACGCGGCCCCTCGCCCGAGCGCGCCGAGGAGTACGCGGATGCCCAGCGCCGCGCGCTCTTCGTCGAGCCGCACCCGGGCTTCTTCCTCTTCGACGTGGACCCTCAGCTCTACGTGACGCGCTACCTGCGCGGCTGGGCCCTGGAGGCGCGGCTCACCGCGCAGCTCACCGGGCGCTTCAACGAGGACTGGTGGCGCAACCCCGCAGCGGGCCGCTGGCTCCAGGGGCTCTTCGGACGCGGGGGAACCGACGACGCCGAAGCGCTCGCCACGGAGATTTCGGCAAAAGAACTCGCGCTCCCCGAGGCGGGTGCCCGCCTCGTGGCTCTGCTCGACCGCTGAGCGCCAGCCCCGGGAACGGGGCCGTGGTGGCTACTTCTTCTTGCGCAGCGCGCGGACGATCTTGTCCTTCGTCGCGCTCGCGGCGGCGGCCGCCTTGGGCTTGCTGGCCGACTTCGTCTGGCCGGTGCGCTCGCGCATGGCCTTCATGAGTTGCATCTCGATGAGGAGCAGTTCGTCACCCAGCTCCTCGTTGTTGCCAGCGGCACGAGGGAGCGGTGCGCTCTTGCTGGAGGCCCCGGCCCCGTGCCGCAGGCGCAGGACCTTCTCCTCCTCGGACGTCAGGGTGTGCGCCTTCTCCAGCGACGCCTTGACCTCCTTGGACGTCACCGTCGTGCTGCTACCGACCTTGCGCTCCATCTCCGCTCCCTTGCTCGTGGGCCCCTGAACATCCATTCATGTCGGACGCGCCTGGGCCGCAACCGTCGAGGATTCTAGAGAACGCAAGTATCGGGTCAAATTTTCTTCCAACAGGCCGCTGCCTCCCTGTAGCGGCCTGCCTCCCACGCGACACCTGGCGGGTCAGTTCCCCTCGTCGTCCGCGGGCTCGTCCGCGGGGGTGCCGGTACTCGGAGCTCCCTCGGCGCCCTCGGGCTTGTTGCGGGGAATCCCGAAGCGGTCCAGCGCGTCCGCGATGCCCTGCGGCTTGTCCGCGTCGGGCAGGAAGCTCTCCGGCGGCTTCAACTGGGGGTCCTTCCCGATTTCACTCAGGGCGGATTCCAACACCATCCGCAGCTCGGCGGCGCCGGCGGCGTCATTGGCGGGCACGGTGATGCGGCCGTCCAGGCGCACCTTGAGGACGACGGACGTCTGGGCGTCCACCACCACCTCGCCACTGAGGGACTTGGGGGTGCGGTTCTCGAAGAAGGCCAGGCGGCGCTTCGTGGTCTCGTCGCGGCCGCCCTTGGGCTCGAGGAGCGCGGGCAGCACCTGGGGCGTGGTGCCGGTGTTGCCTTCCGGACCGAGCTCCACGGCGTAGTTCCAGGCGGTACGGCCCTCGTAGGTGACGGTGCCGCGGGGCGCCAGGTGCAACCGGCCCCGGAAGAGCGCGTCCACGTCACGGATGGCGCCGGTGAGCTCGGCGCGGGTGCGCTCGGCCATGCCGCGGTCGCGCAGACGCTGGCGGAAGGTGCCGTAGCGGTTGCGGGCGAACACCTGGCCGCCCACGCGCATCACCTCCAGGCCCTGGTCGCGGCTGTTCTCCAGCAGACCATGGAAGTCGCCGCTGACACCGCCCGGGCCGGCGCGGAAGGTGCGCGTCTCCGTCAACTTGACGGGGACGGTGCCCTGGCCGCCGCTCCACTCGTAGCTGACGGTGGCCTTGTAGGAGTGGGGGCCGAGACGCTCGGTCACCTCGGCGGCATCCATGGAGAGGATGCGGCGGGCCACCCGGGGGTTGTCGGCGACGTCCTCCGGGGGCAGTTTCTCGGCGGCCGAGGCCACCACCTTGGGCGGGTCCTCGGGGGAGAAGATGCGCGCCTTGGCCGCCTTGTCGACGGGGTCCTGGCAAGCCACGGTGGCGAACGCCAGAACGGCGGCGGCGGTGAACTTCTGAAAACGGGTCACAACTCCTCCGGCTCCTGCGAGGGGTTGCCCAAATTACGGGGCGTGTGCTGGAGCGGCAAGGGACGGCTTGCGCGCGCCAATGTACGGGATACAACCCCACTCATGCAGAACCTGCGTGACAAGCTCTTGAAGGCCGGCCTGGTCTCCGAGGACCAGGCGAAGAAGGCGGAGACGGCAGCCCCGAAGGCCGCACGCCCCGCTCCCTCCCAGGCACCCAGGCGTGAGGGACCTCCGCCGCACCGTGAGCAGGACGATCGGCCGCCGCGAGAGCAGCGCGGGCGCGACGACCGTCCGCCGCGCCGCGAGGGCCGTGACGGAGGCCGTCCGCAGGGAGGTGGGCGTCCCCAGGGAGGCGGGCGGCCCCCGAGCGGTGGACGGCCCCAGGGAGGACGTCCGCAGGGCGGGCGGCCGGGCGTGGAGCCGGCTGGCGGCATCGTCCCCAAGCTGCCGCCACTGCCGGGCTCGAAGGCTGCCCAGCGGATGGAGTCGAAGAAGCAGGTGGAGCAGGACCGGAAGCTGCGCGAGCTGGTGCTGGGTGCGCAGGTGCCGGTGGACGTGGGCGCCACCGTCTTCTACTTCATGACGCGCAAGGGCAAGTTGCGGCGCCTGGAGCTGACGGAGACGCAGGCCAAGCAGCTGGAGAACGGCGAGCTGGGCGTGGTGGAGCGGCCGGAGCCGGCGCAGATCGAACACTCGCTGGTGCCCGCGGAGGTGGCCGAGCAGATGTACGCCATCTCCAAGAAGGCGGTGCGTTTCCTGAACCGGAAGGAGTTGCCCATCGGCTTCATGAGCGACGACCAGGTGAAGGAGAAGCAGGCGGCGGAGGCGCGAGGCGAGGAGCCGGTGGCGGAGGAGGACGACGAGTCCACCGAGGCCGAGTCCACCGAGGCCGAGTCCACCCCCGAGGGCACCGCGAGCCCCGAGGGCAGCACCGAGCCGACGCAGTCCTGAAGCACCCGCCGTCCCCATCCCCCATCAACCCATAACCCCCATCCCCCACCCATTCCCTCTCCCTTCGGGAGAGGGTCGGGGTGAGGGTATGGCGGCCCCCGGGTTCCCCACCTACCGGTTGAAGTGAGCGGAGATGACGCTCGCCACGCAGCAGGTGAGCTTCTTGCCGGTGGGGATGTGGAGGAACTCGTTGGGCCCGTGGGCGTTGCTGTTGGGGCCGAGCACGCCGGTGATGAGGAACTGGGCCTCGGGGAAGCGGCGGCCGAGCATCTCCATGAAGGGGATGGTGCCGCCCTCGCCCATGGCCATGAAGGGCTTGCCGAAGAAGGCGCGCGAGGCCTCGTGGGTGGCGGTCTCCAGCCACTTCTCGAGCGGAGGCGCGTCCCAGCCGGCGCTGGCCTTCTCGCCCTCGAAGGTGACCTTGGCGCCGTAGGGAGGAGCGGCCTCGAGGGCCAGCTTGAGGGCCTGGGTGGCGGCCTTGGGATCCAGGCGGGGAGGAATCCGCATGGAGAGCTTCACGGAGGTGAAGGGGCGCAGCACGTTGCCGGCGCTGCTGAGGGTGGGCATACCCTCCACGCCGGTGACGGAGAGCGCGGGGCGCCAGGTGCGGTTGAGGATCTGCTCGGCGCGGTCGGTGGTCACCGGGTGGGCGCCGGGGACCCAGGGGAACTTCGAGTACACCTCCTCGCCGAGCACCTCGGCGACGGCGGCGGCCTGCTCGCGGCGGGCGTGGGGGATGTGGACGTGCAGGCCGTCGACGCGGATGCGGCCGGTCTGCTCGTCCTCCACGCGAGACAGAATCTGCCGGAGGATGCGGAAGGACGAGGGCACGATGCCGCTGGCGTCACCGGAGTGCACGCCCTCGGAGAGGATGTCCACGCGCAGGTTGCCGGAGACGAGCCCGCGCAGCGAGGTGGTCATCCACAGCTGCTCGTAGTTGGCGCAGCCGGAGTCCAGACACACCACGAGCGAGGCCTTGCCGATGCGCGGCGCCAGGTGCTCGATGTAGGCGGGAAGGTCGTAGCTGCCGCTCTCCTCGCAGGCCTCGATGAGCACCACACAGCGCGCGTGGGACACGCCCTGCTCGCGCAGCAGGCGGATGGCGGCGAGCGAGGCGAAGGCGGAGTAGCCGTCATCGGCGCCACCGCGGCCGAAGAGCTTGTCGCCCTCGCGCACCGGCTCCCAGGGAGAGAGGCCCGTGCGCCAGCCGGTCATCTCCGGCTGCTTGTCCAGGTGGCCGTAGAGGACGACGGTGTCGTCACCCGTCCCCGGAATCTCCATGTAGATGACGGGGGTGCGGTCCTCGCCCTTCTCGTTCTTGAGGCGCACCACCTCGACCTTCAGACCGGGGATGTGCTTCGCCTGGGACTCGCACCAGCCGGCGATGAGCTTCACCGCCTTCTCCATGTGGCCCTTGGCCGCCCAGTCCGCCTCGAAGGCGGGCGACTTGTTGGGGATGCGGATGTACTCGTGAAGCTTGGGGAGGATCTCCTCCTCCCAGATACGCTCGGACGAGGCGGTGGCGGTGGTGGAATTCAGCCGGGGGCTGATGCTCATGGGACAGGCTCCGGGTTGATCGGAAGACGCTTCCCCCATCTACACCACCCCGGGCCCGGATGTGTGGATCGCGGAGGTTGGCGGGGCCACTCTGCCCGCGAGCCCACACCTCGACCACCCGACCGGTAGGCACGCCGATTCCCAACCCGGAGCAACCCTTTTCTCACCCCGGGTCACGTTCCTGCCCTCTTTGTCACTCCCGTGTGGAATCTCACGCCTCCAACGGTCCCCCGGCAGGGAAAACCCCGGGCACATCGGGTGCACCCGGCGCCGCGCGGCACAACCTGCCCCGGGAGGAACGATGAAGCGTGAGCGGCCGTGGGGAAGAAAATTCGCGGGAGGGTGCGCGGCGCTGATGCTGCTGACCCACTGCGGAGGCATGGAAGCGGAGGAACCGAGCACCGGAGAGCCCGTACCCCAGTCTCCCTCCGTCCTGAAACAGGAGCTGGCCACGACACTCGTCTTCCCCGCGAGCGCCGATGCGCGCGTGGATGTGACGGCCCCCTCGGCGAACTTCGGGAGCGACACGAAGCTGGTGGCGGACTTCTCACCCAGGCAGGAGAGCGTCCTGCGCTTCAACGTCAACGCGCTGCCGGGCGCGGTGATGCGCGCGACGCTGCGGGTGTACGCCAGCGATGGCAGCTCGGACGGGCCGCGCGTGTTCAGCACCCAGGGCGACTGGGCGGAGAGCGGCGTCACCTGGTACACCCGCCCCTGGACGATCGGCGATCCCCTGGATGACAAGGGCGCCATCACGGGCGGCGGCTGGGTGGAGTTCGACGTGACGAGCGCGGTGCGCGGCGCCGGCGAACACAACTTCCTGGTGGAGGGCAACTCGAACGACGGGTTGGACTTCCACTCCCGCGAGCACGGCAGGACGGACCTGCGGCCCCAGCTCGTCATCACCGTGAGCACGGGGTCCGAGTGCATGCCGCGCACGACCACCCAGTTCGTCGACATCGAGCCGTACACCGACGCGTATGCCTCCCAGAGCGAGCCCACGCGCACGTTCGGCGCCGAGCCGGTGCTGCGGGTGGACGGCTCGCCCCGGCTGGAGAGCTTCCTTCAGTTCTACGTCACCATCGCCCAGGGCTGGCACCTGCGGGGCGCGAAGCTGCGGCTGTACGCCACGGACCCGACTCCGGACGGACCGCTGCTCTACCGCACCACCGAGGATGTGTCCTCCGCTGGCCCCCTCTGGGACAAGCGGCCCACCCCGCTGGGCGCTCCGGTGGGCAACCTCGGCGCCATCGAAGCCGGCACCTGGGTGGAGTACGACGTGGCGGGCACGGTGACGGGGGCCGATACCTACAGCTTCGGCCTCATTCCCGAGTCCACCAACGGGGTGGACTTCGTCTCGCGGGACTCGCTCACGAGCGAGCTGCGCCCGAGGCTGCGCCTCACCCTGGAGTCCGATCCCTACTGCACCTACCGGGGCACGGGCGGAGGCCTCACCGGGTGGACGCGGCGGCTCGGAGGCGCGGGCCCCGAGCGAATCCAGGCCCTGGCCAGCGACGCCACGGGAGGCTTCGTGTCCGCCGGCCACTTCGGCGAGGCGCCCTTCCCCACCGGCACCGGCTTCGCCCTGGCGCGCTACGGCGCGGACGGCACGTTCGTGTGGAGCCGCCAGGTGACGACGGGTGACGTGCGGGTGCGCGCGCTCACCGTGACGTCCGAGGGCAACATCCTCGTGGTGGGCAGCTACGGCGGCTCGCCGGACCTGGGCACGGGCCCGCTGCCCGCGGCGCCCGCGAGCTACGAGAACCGCTACTTCAACGCGTTCTTCGTGGCGAAGTTCTCGCCCACCGGCCAGCCCGTCTGGTCCCACGGCTTCCCGGCCACCTATGACTATGGGGACGACCTCGACCCCATGCCCGTCTACGTGCAGGCGGTGGCCACGGATGCCCAGGGCAGCCTCATCGTCGGTGGCGGCTTCCACGGCAACCTGGACCTCGGCGGGGGGACGCTCTTCGCGGGCACCTCGAGCATCGAATTCACCGGAGGCGACGCGGTGCCCGGTGGCTTCCTCGCGAAGTTCTCCTGGGACGGCCAGCACGTCTGGTCCAAGGTCTTCCCCACGGCCCCATCCATCGACGCGACCTCGGTCCGCGCGGTGGCCGCGGACGCCGCGGGCAACGTGCTCGTCGGCGTGGAGGCGAGCCGCGGCGACTACCTCTATTACCCGGCGAACCCTCCGCATCCGTTCATCGCGAAGTACGATGCCTCCGGCAATGAGCTGTGGCGGCGGGTCTTCACCGGCACCAAGGGCTCCATCCTGGACGTGAGCCCGGTGGGCACCGACGGGGTGGCCTTCGTGGCCGAGCTCGTGCTCACCTTCACCTTCGCCGGCAACACGTACATCGCGGGCGGAGGCGAGCCGGAGCTGCCCAATGGCAGTGACCGGAGCGTCTATCTCGGCACGTTGAGCGGCTCGGGACAGGACGGGTGGATCCGCATGCTGTCCCGCGGCACCCGCTCGGGCGCCAACTTCCAGGAGCTGGTCACGGGGAACGACGGCACGTTCTCCCTCACCGGCTTCGGAGACATCATGGACCTGGGCGGTGGCTTCCTGGGCAACCCGCGCCCCAATGGCTTCGGCAAGTACTCGCCCTTCGTGGCGCGCTACTCGGCCTCGGGTGACTACCTGTGGGCGCGCACCTTCGACAACAACCTCGAGGGCGAGGTGTTCTGGCCCGAGACCCGGCTCCACGTGGCGCCGCAGCCGGGAGGCAGCCTGGTGCTGGGCAGTGACTTCGAGTCCCCCGTCCTGCTCGACGGGCGCACCCATACGTCACGAGGCTCCGCCGACCTGCTCTACTTCCAGCTGAAGCCGTAGAGCCGAGGGGGCCCGTCGACTTCCGGCGGGCCCCTCAGCACCTGCGGGGGAGCCGCACGGTGAACGTCGTGCCCTCCTCTGCCGTGGAGCGCACCTCGATGGTGCCGCAGTGCGCCCGGACGATGTTGTCCACGATGTAGAGCCCCAGGCCGATGCTGCGGCTCGCCGCGTCCCGGCGATGTCCCCCGCGGGTCATCGGCTCGAAGAGACGCGGAATCAGCTCCTGCGGAATGGGCTCGCCCTGGTTGTTGATGCGCAGGACGACGCCATCCTCCTCACCGCGCGTCTCCACCCGGACAGGCGTCCCCACGGGACTGTAGGTGAGCGCGTTCACCACGAGGTTGGTGACCACCTGGGCCAGCCGGTCTCCATCCCCCTCGGTCTCGCCCGGCCCACCGCGCGCCAGTGATATTTCCCGCTCGGGGTGCGCGAGGCGGACCTCCTCCACGGCCTGCTGGACGACGAGATGGAAATCGAACGGTGCGCGCTCGATGGGGATGCCGCCACCGAGCCGGGCGCGGGTGAAGTCGAGCAGATCCCGGATCATCCGGTTCGCCCGCTCCGCCGAGGCCGTGATGCGCGCGAGGCCCTTGGCCTGGCGCTCGTCCAGGTTCTCATGGCGCAGCAGCGCCGCGACGGACAGGCCGATGGCGTTGAGGGGGTTGCGCAGATCATGGGAGACGATGCCCATGAGCTGCTCGGCGAACTCCGCCGTCCGGCGCATGTCCTCCTCGGCGCGCTTCTGCTCCGTCAGATCGGCGATCGTCGCCACGCCCGAGATGATGCGCCCCTCGGCGTCGCGGATGGGCACGGCGGAGACGTTGAAGAAACCCAGGGTCCCGTCTCCGCGCCGGTAACGCACCTCCGCGCGCTCGACGGATTCCCCCTTCTGGATGGCGCGTGCCAGGGGGTACTCGTCCGGGGCATACGGCCGACCATCCGGGTGGACGGCCTGGTACTGAGCGTACCCGCTCACGTCGGACGAGGCATGGAAGGAGTGACCGAGCACCTTCGCCACCTGCTGGTTGCCGAAGACGAGCCTGCCGCTCGGCGCCTCCGCGATGAAGACAGCCGCCGGCATCCGCTCCAGCACGGCGGACAGCAGCTCCCGCTCCTGGCGCAGCCGCCGGTTGGCCTCGCGCAGCGCCTCGAAGAGCAGGGCCCGGTCGAGGATGCCGGAGAGGTACTCCACCAGCGTCTCCATGTAGCGCCGGGCCTGGGGCTCGAAGGAACGCATCTGCCGCACCCCCACCCAGAGCACCCCCATCACCTCGCCGTGCGGCCACAAGCGAAGGCCCAACAGCGAGCGCAGGCCGCTGCCGCGCACCTCCTCGCGCACCTCCAGCGAGGAGGTGGCCGCGTCCGGCAGGTGCACGGGTTCCTCGGACCCGGCCACCCGGGCCACGAAGGAGGCGCCGTCCAGCGGGGCCCGGTAGCCCGGCGGGAACGGAGGACAGGCCCCCGAGACGGCGGCGGGCTCCAGCCACTTGCGGCTCGAATCCACCAGCAGCAGCTCCGTCCCGTCCGCCGCCAGCGCCTCCTGGATGACCTCCAGCAGGGGCACCAACGCCTGACGCAGCGCCCCCGGCTCGTCTCGCTTGAGCACCTCTGGCCCGAGCGCGTCCAGCCGGCGCAACGCGCGCTTCTCGCGCTGCCGGTCCTCCAAGGAGTAGCCGCTGAAGATGGCGATGGTGTTGTCCATCGCGCCCTGGAGATCCTCGAAGAAGAGGGCCGTGTCCTCGGGTGACGGGCGCTGCTCGATCGGAAGGTGCTCCCACAGCGAGGAGATGATGCGCCCGAGCATGACGTACTCGTTCGTCACCTCCTCCTGGTTGTAACCCAGCCGCAACCGCAGGCTCAGGTGCGACTCCTCCAGCCGCTGCTTCGTCCTGGCCTTGTCTCCCCGGTGGCCCTGGCGGGAGATGGCCACCAGCGTCCCGAGGTACTCGTGCAGGGTGTCGATGAGCTCGTAGGGTTTGACGCCCCGGGCGGACTCCAGCTTGCCGGCCTCCTCGGCGAAGCGCTCGACGATCCACTCACGGTTCTGCTCGATGAAATCAGCCACCTTGGGCATACGGTTCGCGGGTCCTCGACGGGCACCGGGCTCAGGGCCCGGCCGCTGGCAGGGTGAAGAAGAAGGTGCTGCCGACCCCCACCTGGGATTCCACCCAGAGGGTGCCTCCATGCGCCTCCACGATGCTCTTGACGATGCTCAGCCCGAGCCCCGTCCCCCGCTCGCTCACCCCGGACGCCCGCCAGAAGCGCTCGAAGAGGTGCGGCAGGTCCTCGGACGAGATGCCTGGCCCGTTGTCCTTCACCGAGATGCGCACCATCCCATCCACCTTCCGGGCCCGCAGGGTGAGGGTGCCGCCCCGGGCGGTGAACTTGATGGCGTTGCCCACCAGGTTGGAGAGCACCTGGAGGACGCGCTCCCGGTCGGCCAGCACGCGCGGCAGCCCCGGGCACACCTCCACCACCAATTCCTGGGACTTCTCCAGGGCGAGCGGCCGGAGCACCGCGAGCGCTTCGCGGAAGAGCTCGTCCACCGTCCACGGCTGGGGCGCCAGCGGCATGGGAATTCCCTGCAGGCGCGCCCGGTCCAGGATACCCCCGATGAGCTCGCGCATCTGCCCCGTCGCCAGGAGGATGCTCTCCAGGTGGCGGCGGCCATGATGGCGGCGCTCCTCGCCGGGGGGCCGCGCGGCCCTGAGGAGCATCTCCGCGTTCATCCGCACCACGAGCAGCGGCGTCTTGATGTCGTGGGAGACGACCGCGAGCAGCTCCTCGCGCCAGCGCACCGCCTCCTCGGCCTGCTGGTAGAGCAGCGCGGTGTCCACCGCCGTCGCGATGCGCTGGGCGAGCGCCTCGAAGAGGGCGAGGTCGGCCGGGCCATAGCGCCCCGGTTGGGCGGCGATGAGGCACAACGTCCCCACCGTGCGGCCGCGCACACGGATGGGCAGGCGGATGTTGGAGGGGAGACCGGCCCACTCCGCCTGCTCCACCCGGCCGAGCCCCTCCGGTAGGCCCTCGGGACTCGCCGGGAAAGCGACCCAGGGATGGGACGCGAGGACCCGGGCGACGAAGGACTCGCTCCCGGGAGGTTGGCCCGGGGGCTCGGCGGCCATCATGGCGATGCGCTCGGCACCACCCAGGCCCGACGGGAGGAGATCAATGGCGCAGCAGTCGGCCCAGGCGGGCACCAGCAGGCGCGCGATGCCGGACAGCGAGGAACGGTAGTCCAGCGAACCGGCGAGCACGGCGCTCGCCTCGGCCAGGAAGGACTGGCGCCGGTGGGACGCCTCGACTTCCAGGTAGGCCTGACGCTCGCGCAGCAGGAACTCGCGCTGGACACGCTCGAGCACCTCCGCGCGCTGGCGCAGGTGCATCTCGCGCTGCAGGGCATGGTGCCGGTCCAGGGCCACCGCGAGCTGGTTCGTCACCGCGTCGAGGAAGGCGAGCCCCTCCTCGGACAACACCTCGGCCGCCTCCACCTGGAGCGAGCCGAAGACGCTCCCCTTGGCCACCAGGGGCAGGGTGATGAAGGCCGGCTCGGCACGCGTGGGAGGCCGCGGAAGGACCCACGTCCCCCCCTCTTCCAACCTGGCAACCGCCTCGCCCTGGGGCTCCACCTCCTTCACCCCCATCAACCAGGCATACGTAGCAGCCGCCCGGTCGGCGGCCAGGACGAGCTGCGTGTCCGTCACCTCCCCGGCATGCCAGACGGTCAGGTGCGGGCGGCCCGGCACGGGCTCGCCGCTCGGGTCCATCCCCACGAGCAGGACGGCGATGCGCAGGGGCAGCGCCTGGGAGGCGAGCACCATCACCTCGGGGAGGGTCCGCTCCATCCCCTCGAAGCCGGTGAGCCGCTTGCTGATCTCATACAGGTAGTCGAGGTGACGCCAGGCATGCTCCAGCTCGCGGAAGACCCGGGGCGGGCTCCCCCGCGGCACCTCGATGTTCGACGGGCTCCCATCCTCCACCGGACGACCTCCTGGGTGTGGCCCCCTGGCTCGCGGGGCTACTTCCGACGCCCCCGCTTGGACACCGGGCGGCGCTTCTTCGCCAACCCCTTCGAGGGTTGCTTCCTGGAAGGTGGAGACGGGGCTTCTGGCTGGCCACCCGGCAGCAGCAGCCCTCCCTCCCCGATGCTGAAGCGATGGGTCGCCCGATCATGGCTGCTGCCGCGGGTCTTCACCACCGTCAGGCTCGGGATGAGCTGGCCCTCCTCCCGGGCGTAGCGGAGCATGAGGATGTTGTCGGCGAGCGGAGACAGGCCGCGCTCGCTGATGATGTCGGAGACGAAGAGCGAGCGCGCCTCGAGGGTGAAGAGGCTCGTCACCCCCATGCCGCGCAGGCGGATGACCAGGCCGTAGAGCAGCAGCCGCAGCTCCTCGGACACCAGGCCCCGGACCTCGATGTCGCTGGCGCTGTCGAGTACCACCCGGGCGGGCCGGAGGGTGGCGACCTTGTCCTCCACCACGCTGAGGAAGCGCGCCGCGTGCAGGTGCTCGCGCGGCAGGAAGAGGATCTCCACGCTTCCGGCCTCGAACGCCTGCCGCAGCGGCAGCCCCAGCGCCTCGGCGGACTGGAGGAGCTGGGCGGGGCCTTCCTCCAGGCTGATGTAGAGCGAGCGCTCCCCGGTGCGCACCGCCTCGAGCACGAACTGCATGCCCAGGGTGCTCTTGCCCGTCCCGGGGCTGCCCGACACCAGCGTCACGCTGCCCGCCAGCAGCCCGCCGCCCACCAGCGCATCGAGCTGCGGCACGCCGGAGGAGAGCCGCCCCCGGTGGAGCGAGGGCGGGACGGGCTCCACGCGGGGCAGCCCCTCGTCGATGCGCGGGAAGACGCTGATGCCCCCGCGGCCAATGGCCATCGCGTGCCGGCCCTTGGCATGCCCGGTGTTGCGCAGCTTGTTCACCTCGATGTAGCGGCGGCGCTCGAAGCCCTCCTGCTCCCACGTGAGGAGGATGAGCCCGTCCATCACCGTCTCCTCCACACCGAAACGGGTGTGCTGCGACGAACCGGAGGGGATGTCGTTGAGGAAGAAGCCCACCGCCTCCTGGTTCTGCACGATGTTGGCCAGCCAGAACACCTTGTCGCGGACGATGCGCTTGTCGTCGATCTTGTGGAGGAAGACCGACATCGAGTCGAGCACCACGCGCCGGGCCCCGAAGAACTCGACGTGGTGCTGCATCTCCAGCAGGTGCCGGTCCACCAGGATGTCCGGCTGGGGGATGAAGACGATCCGGAGCATCCCCCGGTCGATCTCCCGTTCCAGCTCCCAACCCATCCCCCGGGCGGTGGCGAGCAGGCGCTCCTCGGTCTCCTCGAAGGAGAAGTAGATGCCCTTCTGGCCCTGGTCCCGGGCACCCCGGTAGAGGAACTCCAGCCCCAGGATCGTCTTGCCGGCGCCCGCCACGCCCGAGACGATGAGGCTCGAGCCGTGGGGGATGCCCTCGCCGAGGAGCTCATCGAGCTTGGAGACCCCCGTCTTCAGGCGGTCGATGTGCCCCGGCCGCTGCCCGGTCTGGCGCTTGCGCCGCAGGGTGATGCCCGGCGCATAGACCTCGGCGCCGGCCGCGGTGATGATGAACGGATGCTCGTCGCGGCTGTGCCCGGTGCCGCGCAGCTTGACGACCCGCAGGAGCCGCTGCTGCTCCCCGGACAGCTCGCGCTGCTTGAGGGTGATGATGCCATCGATGGCGGAGAAGGCCGGGTGCTCGAGGTGCTCGGGGTTGTACTCTCCGAGCAGGAAGGTGGTGCACTCCCAGGCCATCAGCCGGACGGTGAGCTCGTAGGTGAACTTGCGCAGCTCCTCGGCGGACCTGGCCAGGTCGTCGAAGACCTTGTAGCTGTCGATGACCACCATCGAGGGCTTGAACTGCTTGAGGTTCTCCATCACCAGGTTGGCCGTCAGCTCCAGGCCCTTGGTCCGGAGGATGACACCGAGGTCGACGAAGCGGATGCGCTCCTCGAGCAGCTCGGGCTTGAAGAAGGAGAAGGGCCGCAGGTAGAGCAGCGTCTTGGCGGTCGGCTCGGAGAGGGTGTTGAAGTAGAGGACCCGGCCGCCCTGGGCGGCGTGATGGAAGCACATCTGCTGGGTGAGGATGGTCTTGCCCGAGCCCGGAGCACCGGCGACGACCGTCATCACCCCCTTGGGCAGGCCCCCGTGGAAGACGGCATCCAGGTTGGGGATGCCCGTCTCCAGCCGGTCCATCGTCGGCTGTTCACCTGGACCGCTCATGCCTTTCCACCCTTTTCATCCGTCTGCTGGACGCGCACCTTGCGCAGCTCCACATGGAGGCCCGGCGTGAGGATCTCCCCCGTGAGGGCCCCGAGCACGCGCAGCAGCTCGACCACCAGGAACGTGAGGGAGTCCTCGAGCAACGCCCTGTCGAGGACGGGCGCGCCCTGGCGCAGCTCCCCGAACCGCACTCCGCTCGTCTCGACCTTGAGCGCCGAGAGGTGCGGGAACCGCTCGGCCCCATCGTGGAGCACCCGGTCCACGATGGCCATCAGGGAGACCTCTCCCAGGCTCAGGTGGGCCCGGCGCCAGAGCGCATCCAGGGCGCGCTCGTAGAGTTCCACCAGCTCGTGCTGCGACAGGTTTCCCGCCCAGCCGTCCCGCCAGGCCTTCACTGTCTCGCTGTGGACGTTCCGCTCAGGCATCTCTCGAGGAGCCCTGGGTCTGTGGGGGGCAACCACGAAGGCACCCTTAGCGAGAGAGACCTGGGAAGTCCACTTCGGAGAAGCGCTCCTGTCGGCTCGAGAGAGCGGGGAGCCGTTCCAGCCCTCGGCCAGGGTCATTCCCCGCCCTGGACGTTACCTTACCAACACGGCGAGAAGGCCCGAACGCTTGCAGCGGCGTTGATGGACATCAGCGGAATGGGGCTGACGGGAACGTCACGCCGTCGAGGAGCTCGCCCCTGGCGTTGCCTTCCTGACTCCACAGTTTCAAGGTGAAGGTGCCGCGCGCCTCGTTCTCCGTCGCCTCCACCTCCACCACGACGCGGCCCTTTTCATCCGGGGCCATGGGCTCCCGCGGCCAGACGCCGAGCACCTTCAACTCCGCGTGCGTGGAACCCACCAGCACCGCACCGGCGGGCGTCCAGGGCGTCTCGCCCTTGTTCCACGGCATCAGTTCCACGATCAGCCGCACCACCGTCTGCCCTCCCTCCGTGCGCTCGGTGTCGGAGCGGTAGCTGCGCGCTGACAAGAGTTGAAGTGTGTTGCCCGGACGCGCGGTGACGGCGCCAATGATGTTTTTGGAGGCAACGCCCCCTTTGCCCATGAGCTCGTGGGCGATGAGGCCCGTGAGCCCCATCTGCCCGGCGCACTCGGCCTGGACACGAGCCTTCTCCTCCCGGCATTGCCGCGCTTCGGCCCGTGCCTGCCGCTCGCCCTGCCGGTGGGAAGCGAGCGTGCGAGGCTGACGCGTCACCTCCACCTGCCGCTCGGCCTGGGAGGGGTGTACCGCCAGCCAGAAGGTGACGCTCGCGGGAGCCGCGCCGTCCTGGAAGTGGACTGTCATTGGCACACGCTCCCCATCCTCCAGCGCCTCCGTGGGGACGAGCGTGAGGGCATTCTCCCCTTGGAGTACCACGCGGAACCGCTCTCGTCCGGCCAGCTCCACGTGCGCCAGCTTGGAGTCGAAGAACAGGTTGGTGGAGAGCCCTGGGTGGATGCACACCTCGAACACCGCGCCGGGAGCGTCCGCTTCGAGGTGGCGCGTGCCCATTTCGCAGACAGGGAGTGCGGACTGTGCGGCGGTATCGGTGGGCGCGGCGAGCAGGGTCCATCCCACGAGGGCGGCGGAAGGCAGGGCGAACACGGAGCGGAGACCTCCAGAGCGAGCGGACGAGACTGGGAAAGTCGGCCTCTACCACACCTCCTACCCGGTAGTGTACGGGGTGCAATTGTCGCTGGGGTCCTTCCGGCCGCGCGCCGGACGAACCTGTCTGACAACAAGACAAGTTGCTCCCGAGCCACCTGGCTCAGTCGAAGCGGTCCACCACCCGCACCTGTGCCACGGGAATGACCAGCACATTCCCCGGCTCGCTGCCGGGCTCGAGCTCGAGGCCAACGTTGTCATCCGTATCCAGCAACTCCATGCAGACCCGATACGTCTCCCCGCTGGGCGTGTGGGCCGTGGTGAAGCGGCCATACACCCGCTTCTCGCCGAAGTAGAGCCGCCCCGAGAGGCGGGTGTTGCTCGGCAGTGCGAGCTGGCGGGTGGAAGTCCGCCAGTTGCCACCGACGATGACCGGGCTGTCATCGCGCACGGGCACGGGCCTGCCCCTCACGTCGGACAACTCAACGGGCCACCTTTCTCCAATGCGCAGGCCCAGCGTCTCCGTCATGATCTTCACGGCGCCCGCCGGGCACTCCAGGGGTGGAGGCTCCGAGCGTACGGGCGGCACCTGCTGCTGCGCGCTCAAGCAGGCCTGCAGGGCGGCTCCGGTCAAACCCAGACACATGTTGCGCGCGGCGGCCTGGGCGCGCTTGGGCTGCACTTCCCGCTGGGGGCCTGTCGTCTGCTGCTTCTTCTTCACGGGGGCTGTGTCCTTTCCGGACGCCGCGGGCGAAGCGGCGGCCGCGGGGGGAGGCTCCACCGGCGGCGGAGTCGCGGCACGTGCAGATTCTGGTGCAGGCCCCGGGGGCGCCACTTCCTGGCCAACGCTGGCCTCCCGTGTTGGAGACTCGGCGGGCGACGTGACGGGTGAGGAGCCGGTTCCGGCGAGCCATGCGCCGCCCAGCACCAGCCCCAACCCCACGCCCGCCCATGCCGCCGCACGCCGCTCGCGTGCCCACCGTTTGCTTTTGCCGGACGCACGAGTCCCGCCGCGCAGTGGCACCGTCCAGGACTCGTCCGGACAGGCCCTCAGCGTCTCCAATGCCGCGCATAGTTCCACGGCGCCCGGGTAGCGGTCCTCGGGCTTCTTCTCCAGAAGCCGCAGGCACACCGCTTCCACGGCCAGGGGGACGCGCGGGTTGACGAGGTGCGGCGGCAGCGGCGCCTGGTGCAGTACGGCCTCCACGTCCACGCCTCCGCGCTCGCCCAGCAGGAAGGGGTCTCGCCCCGTCAGCAGCCGGTAGAAGACGACTCCCAGCGCGTACAGGTCATCTCCCACCCCGGCCCGGTAGTGCGCGCCCGGCGCGTCCTTGTTCTCCCGGCCGAAGCGCCACGCCTCGGGGCTACGGTAGCGGGGCGTGCCCGGGGGAAACAGTCCCTCGGTGAGGGTGGGCGCCCCCTCGTAGTAGCCCACCCCGAAGTCCACCAGCACCGCCTGCCCGTCACTCTTGCGCACCAGGATGTTGGCCTCCTTCACGTCCCGGTGCACCACCCTGGCCTCGTGCACCACCGCCAGGGCCCGGGCCACCTCCAGCACCCTGTCCACCACCTGGTGCGTGTCCACGGCGTGCTCGCGCGCCCAGACGTCCAGCCTCACTCCGTCCACCAACTCCTGCTTCACGAAGACGAAGCGGGGGTCCTTGGCGGGCCAGCTGCCCGCGCCCAGCACCCGCGCCAGGTTGGGGTGGTGCAGGTGCAGGCGCGAGCCGATGAGGGCCTCGCGCCAGGCTCTATCCTCACCGTTCTCCACCGGCACCATCTTGAGGGCGGCGCGGTGTCCTTGGGGGCCACGCACCTGGTACACGATGCCGAAGCCGCCCGCGCCCAGCACGGCCTCCACCACGTCACCTCCAATGTTCGTGCCGGGAGGCAGTGGAGAAGCGTCGAGCGAGATGTTGGGGACAGCGGGCTGGGGATGTGAGGGCATGGGGGACTACCTCCCAGGACCTCAACCTAGCAGGTTCCGCGCCGGGATCGCTGCTCCTTCTCAGCTGAAGGCGTCGTGGCCGGTGATGGCCTTGCCGAGCACGAGCGTGTGCACCTCGTGGGTGCCCTCGTAGGTGAAGACGCTCTCGAGGTTGAGCATGTGGCGGATGGGCGGGTAGGCGTCGGTGACGCCGTTGGCGCCGTAGATGCTCCGGGCCACGCGGGCGATCTCCAGCGCGGCCTTCACGTTGTTGCGCTTGGCGAGGCTCACCATGACGGGGGTGGCCTTGCCCTCGTCCTTGAGGCGTGCCAGGCGCAGCGAGAGGAGCTGGGCCTTGACGATCTCCTGCAGCATGTCCGCCAGCTTCTCCTGGGTGAGCTGGTAGCCGGCGATGGGCTTGTCGAACTGGCCCCGGGAGAGGGAGTACTCGCGAGCGCCCTCGAAGCAGGCGATGGCGGCGCCGGTGACGGCGAAGGCGATCGTCATGCGTGCGTTGTTGAGACAGGACAGGGGCCCGCGCAGGCCGGTGACACCGGGGAGCACGTTGGCGTCCGGCACCCGGACGTCCTGGAAGGACAGCTCGCTGGTAGTGGAGGCACGCAGGGAGAACTTCCCGGGAATCTCGCGGGCGGTGAAGCCGGGCATCCCCTTCTCCACGAGGAAGCCACGGATGGACTCGGGGCCGCCCTCGTCCGTCTTGGCCCAGACGACGGCCACGTTGGCGATGGTGCCGTTGGTGATCCACGCCTTGGAGCCATTGAGCACCCAGGAGTCGCCGTCACGGCGGGCGCGGGTGCGCATGCCGCCGGGGTTGGAGCCGAAGTCGGCCTCGGTGAGCCCGAAGCAGCCGATGATCTCACCCCGGGCCATGCCGGGCAGGAAGCGCTGTTTCTGCTCCTCGCTGCCGTAGGCGTGGATGGGGAACATGCAGAGCGAGCCCTGCACGGAGGCGAAGGAGCGAAGCCCCGAGTCCCCGCGCTCCAGCTCCTGGAGACAGAGGCCGTAGCTGACGGTGTTCATTCCGGCACAGCCGTAGCCCTGGAGGTTGGCGCCGAGCACGCCCAGCTCGGCGATACGGGGAACGAGGTGGGCGGGGAAGGAGCCCTCGCGGAAGTGCGTGCCGATGATGGGGAGCACCTCGGTATCGACGAAGCGGGCGACGGTGTCGCGAGCGGCCTTCTCCTCGGGAGAGAGCAGATCGTCGATGCGGAAGAGGTCGGTGATGTCCGCGCGGGGCATGGGGGAAGTCCTCCGGGGGTGAACGGATGGCGGCTTGTATCACCGAGCGGGCCACACGAACGAGGGCCTGAACGAGCCGCGCCTATTCGGGGTCGAGGGCCCAGGTCCCCTCCTCCCATCGCTTCAACGCCTCGGAGGCGGAAAAGGCGGCCAGTCCTTCTCCGGCTGCCGCCTCTCGCAGAACGGCCTTGGCCTCCTCTGTTTGATGACGGAGCAGGAAGGCTGCTGCCTTGACGCGGACATCCATGCGTGGATGCGTGAAGAGAGCCGTGAGGGCATCCCGCCCAGCGTTGCCATGGGCACAAAGCTCGTCGAATGCAGCAATGAGCTGATCGGCGTGCTTGTTTCCGGTTCTGGCATCTCCCCTGAAAATCGAGTCCGTCTGCGCCTGCACATGACGGGCGAACCTCTCTACGAGTTCTTCTATTTTCACCTCTGGTCTGACCAAATGGTTCCTCCTTTGAGCTCAGAGGGGCTTGAAGGTGCCCGCCCTCCATTGCTTCAGCGTTCTTTCCGCGGAGAACCCCACCAGACCGTTCGGGGGTTTGGCGAGTTCGGTCAGCACACGTTCTCCCTCGCTCGGAGCGAACTCCAAGACCGATGCGGCAGCCCAGCAACGAGTGCCTGGGTCTGGATCGTCGAGCAACTTCAATAACTGACGTTGCGCTTCGAGCCCTCTTGCTCGCAGCTCCCTGTCGATTGCCACGAGAAGATCGAACATCCGGTTTCCTTCCTTGGGTTTGCCCGCATAGATGGCGCGCCACCTCTCGGAGGAAAGGGCCCTGGTTTTTTCGACCAACTCTTCCGTTGGTAGTTTCTTTACGTCCGTCTTCTTCATGGAAGCACTCCGAATTGTCTCAGGATGTCCAATCCGAAAGCGCGCTGTTCCTCATAAGACTTCGTGCGGAGCCACTCACGCACCACCATATTCCCTGTATCCCGGGATTTGGATGAGTAGTATGCGCTTATTGCATCATGCCTTGCCTTCTCCACCGCGATGACATTCTCGGTGTTGTGGATCGCTTCAGGGCCGAATCGATCGACGTTGACCTTGCGCTGCTCGACGATGTGGTGCCACTGGTTGCCATCGCCTGCGGGGCCCATGAAGTCCTTGAAATCGTCAAAGGACTTGAAGGCACGGTGCCCATTCGGAAGGAGTATTCCTTGCTTGGGCGTTCGGCTCCCGCCGCTTGAGAAGGAGCCGCTACCTCCCCCTGGAGCGGCCATGGCCAGGGCGGTCATTGGCACGACGGCGCGCAGCGTCCCCTCCACGCTGGAAATGATGAGCCGCTCGCTCCCCGTCGCCGCATCCACCAGACGCAAGGCTTGCCTGGTCTCGACCGTGCGCGAGACCTGCCTGAAGCCCGGCAGCTTCGATGCCCTGCCCATGAGCTCCGCTGTCTCGCCTAACGCGGCCGTTGTCAGCATGACGAGGATTCGCACACTGTTGGGACCGATGACGCGGCCGAACCGCTCGCCCGCATCGCGTAGCTCCGCGAAGGTCGTGGCTCGCGCCGCCTCCTCCGAAAGCCGCACATAGGCTCGGGTCACCTCGAACAACTCGGACCCGAGATACCCCCACATGAGCACGGTCGACGCGAGGGCCACGCTCTTGGTCACCACCGGGTCGGGCGCCAGCCACAGCGCCATGTAGGCCGTGATTCCGAGGGTGACGGTTGCCAGCACCTGGTTGGGGTCGAACGTGGCCCGCAGTTCAGCGGCCACGCCTTCCAGCGCCGGGCCCACCGCGAGTGCCAACGCCATCTTCAGTTTGTCATCGGCCTGGAGCTGGGGCCCGTCGTCAAACAGCGTGAGACAATCTCCCTGGGTGCCGCGCCGCTCGCAGAAGCGCCCATAGGACCGCGCCAGGTCCGATTGCCACGCGTCCCCGCCCGAGCCTCCGGAGCCGGGCGCGAGTCTTCCGCCGGGCTGCACGCGAGCGGAGGACACCACCCGCAGCGGCATGTCGAGCAACAGGGCTGACACGGCCGCCGTGAACTCCGCCTCCCCCACCTGCACCGGCGCGAAATCCATGGGTAGCCTGGCGAAGACGACTCCGCTCTGGCCCACCTGCCCCTGTCCCCCCCTTGTGTGCGCCCGCCGTTCACGGGACGACTCTGGAGCTGGAGGTGCCCCGTAACGGAACCCGGGCGGCTGTCCGACTCGGTGAGTCTCCGTGGAGCATCCGCTGAGCAGCGTGAGCACCACCAGGGCCAGCATGGTGAGGCGGGACACGACGATGTCCGCGCGAGGCATGGGGGAGTCCTCCAGAGTTGGTGGGCGGCCAACGGCTTGTATCACCGGGCGCGCCACACGAACGAGGGCCGGGTATTCTCCGGGGCCATGAAAACTTCCAAGAAGATGGCGGTGGTGACGGGCGCGAGCCGCGGTATCGGGCGCGCCCTGGTGCAGGCCTTCGCGAAGGAGGGCTACGAGGTGTGGGCCCTGGCGCGGGCGGCGGACGCGCTGGAGTCCCTCCAGAAAGAGACGGGCGACGCGGTGCGCCCGCTGGCGGTGGACGTGGCGGACGAGGCGGCGGTGCTCGCGGCGAGCAAGCGCATCCTGGAGGCGGGAACGCCCCGCGTGCTGGTGAACAACGCGGGCATCACCGTATCGGCGCCGCTGAACAAGACGACGACACAGGACTTCAACAAGGTGATGGCGGTGAACGTGACCGCGCCCTTCCTCTTCAGCCGCGAGCTGATTCCAGCGATGGCCGCCGCGGGCGGCGGCCGGGTCATCAACATCGGGAGCATCGCGGCCACCCGAGGGGTGAAGTACACCTCGGCCTACTGCGCCTCGAAGCACGCGCTGATGGGTCTGACGAAGTCGCTCGCGGTGGAGTGGGCGCGCAAGAACGTGACGGTGAACATCGTCAACCCCGGCTGGGTGGAGACGGACATGTTCTCCAACGCGAAGGCCGCCATCTCCAAGACGACGGGCCGCTCGGAGCAGGAGGCGCACGCCGCGCTGGCGAACATGAACGCGATGGGCCGGGTCATCCAGCCGGAGGAGGTGGCCGCCCTGTGCGTCTTCCTGGCCTCGGACGCGGCGGCCACCATCACCGGCTCGTCCTACAACATCGACGGTGGCGAGGCGGGCTGAAGCAGGGTCGGCGGGAATCGAAGCCGCCAAGGCCGGAGCCGCCTCCACTCGGGACCAGAGGCCCACTCCCCGTTTTCCCTCTGAAAATGGGGCGCCCATCTCTCCGGGCTGCCGGGCCCTGGTGGCCTCTACCGGGCCCGAGGTGGCTGCCGCGCCCTGTAGCTCTCCCGGATCGCCTTCGTTTCAGTCCTTGGTCCCTGGAGCCCCTGGGCTGCACGACTTTCAATGCACTAATAGGGGCACTGTGGGAAACAAGGCTTCATCGATTGGAACACTGGCCAAGGAAGAGATGAGGCCAATTCACCGCCATTCCTTCCCAACAAGCTAGAATATCCGCCGAAGTTCCATCAACTCGAGGAGCGTTACTTCTCGCTGCAAAATGAGGCTGGAGCAGTGATGACTGAGCGCGACGCAACCAAGCTCGAAATGGCAAGACAAGCCGTCAAAAAGCCATGGGACGAAAACCAAGCAAAGGCGCGGGAGATCCAACCAAACACAGGCCACATCTCCCGCCTTGAACGGCACCTAATCAACATCCAATTTCCAAGTGCCCTCGTCCCAATACTTCAAAACGCGAGACGCCAAGAAAGGGACCATGCCTTTCCCTTTGGCCGCTTCCTCAAGGACGGGTTTTGCCTGCTCGGGTCTATCACTGAGCAAACAGGCCGCCGCGTTGACTCGAACATCCATGCGCGGATGCGCTAACAGTCCCACGAGCGCATCCCTCCCAGCCTCGCCCTGGTCGCGTAGCTTCTTGTAAGCAGCTACGTATCGCTTCGCATACTTGTTCCCGCCCTTACGGTCGCCGCGCATGATCGCGTCAGTCTGCGCCGCTACATTCTGGGCGAAGTCCTCCACGATGCTGCCCAGATCCATTACCACACCCCATTCTTGATGTTTTCAATTGCAAGCAAGGCAAACTCTCGCTGCGCCTCGTAGGATTGAGTGCTGAGCCATTGCCTCACCGTCAGGCGTGAGGACCTGGTGGCGGTCCACTGGATCGACGAATAGAAGGCGCTCACCTCGTCATGTAGCGGCTTGTCTAGAGCAACGACATTCTCGGTGTTGTGTATAGCCTCGCCTCCAAATCGCTTGACGTTCCCTTTGGTCTGCTCAACCAGGTGATGCCACTCCTTGCCTTTGCCCGCTGGCCCCATGGCCGACTTGAAGCCATTAAACGACCCCCACGCCCTGTGTCCGTTCGGCAGGAGCTTACCCCGAGTCGGGGCAGGACTCCCAGCGCCAACGCCCCGGGCGGCCATGGCCACGGCATGAGGCGCCATCACCATGCGGATCGTCCCCTCGGGCACAGAGACAATAAGCCGCTCGGCTCCGGTTGCCGTCTCCAGCAGGCCCAAGCCGGCACTGGCCGCGACTCTCTCCGATGCTTGCGCGAACCCGGGGAGCTTCGGGGCCTTGGAAGCGAGGGCCGCCGTTTCACCTATGGCCGCCGTCCCCACGATGACGAGAATTCGCACACTGTTGGGGCCGATGACACGCCCGAAACGCTCCCCAATCTCGCGCAGCTCCGCAAAGGTGGAGGCCCGGGGCGCATCTTCGTAAAGCTGCGCATAGGCCCGCAGCAAATCAAAGAATTCATAACCAAGATAGCCCCACAGGGCCGCGCTAAACACCAGGGCCGCGCCCTTCGTTATCGGCTCGGGCACTGGCGCCAGCAGCAGCGCCATATAAACCGTGATGCTAATGCTCAGCATTGCGAGCATTCGCGTAGGGTCGAGCATGGCCCGCACTTCCGAACTTACGCCTTCCAGGGCTGGCCCAACCGCCAGGGCGAGCGCAAGACTTCGCTTGTCGTCATCCTGAATGCGGGGCCCGTCTTCAAACAGCGTCAGGCAATCCCCTGGAGTGCCGCACCGCTCGCAAAAATGCCCATAGGCTCGGGCCAGGTCTGATTGCCCCGCTTCGCCACTCGAGGGCGCGAAAGCTGACGCCAGCCTACGACCGACATACAACGGTGGACGGGACGCGGCCACCCGAAGCGGCATGTCGAGCCAAAGCGTTGTCATGGCCGCCGAAAACTCAGCGTCGCTTACCTGCACGGGCGGGAAGTCCGTGGGCAGCCTGGCAAAGAAAGCCTCACCCTCCTGGCTCCCGTCCTCGGCTTCCGCTTCCAGCGCCCATGGCTCGGGCGAGTCGTGCGGCACGGGTGGACGGTAACGCGAAGCCGTCAACCCTCCTCCCATAGGGGCCCCCGTGGCGCACGCTGTAACCAGCATCAGCGCCGCCAGAGCCAGCGCCCCCGCGCGCGGGGACCGCCGTGTCTCCACGGGGCGAGTATCAACAGAATGCCTAGACATTGCCGCACCTCGCCGGGCGAACCGCCCGAGATGGAAGCCCAAACCCGTCGATTACAGAAAGCGGCTGACAGCCAAGTCAAGCCTTCGGGTCTGGTGAGGTGCTGAAAGCCCATCGGGTAGGTTTTGTTTTCCTCGGGTCCGGATGGGGCGGCGGTCTGAGCCATCCCCTCATATTGGACCGAAAACTTCCCGGAAAACGGGTTGTTCGGCCAGCAATTCAACGAATCGAGCCATCAAGGGCAGAAGCGTGTCTTCGGGCATCATGGGAATGGCCTGGTAGTA
>NZ_JANKBZ010000055.1 GCF_024623785.1 Archangium lipolyticum | reverse complement strand
TCGTGTAGTCGCGCCCGGCGCGGTCCGCCAGCTCCACGACCCCGATGGGACCCAAGCGCTCGATGCCCACCAGCAGGGGGAACAGGGCCCGGTCGAGCGCGATCCCCGCGGCCTTGACCATGGCCTCGTCCCGCTGCGGCCGGTTCATGGCGCTGACGATGTCCAGCAGCGCCATGTGGAGCTCCCGCATCTTGGAGCCAATATGTGCACTTTGCACATTTCTTCTTGACGTCATTCCTTCCTCCCAGTTATGTGCATCATACACCCATTGAGGAACCCATGACATCCCCAGTGACGACGGACGTGCTGATTTGCGGAGCAGGAGCGGCGGGTCTCACCCTGGCCATCGAGCTGGCCCGGCGGGGCGTGGCCTTCCGCCTCATCGAGAAGATGGCCGAGCCGTTCCGGGGCTCCCGCGGCAAAGGCATCCAGCCCCGCAGCCAGGAGGTCTTCGAGGATCTGGGCGTTCTCGACCGGCTCGTCGCGGCGGGGGGAATCTATCCTCCGCAGCGTGTCTACCGTGAAGGCGGGTACGACGAGGAGCGGGTGGCCATGCCCGCCCCGACGCCCAGCGAGCCCCATCAACGCCCGCTGCTCGTGCCGCAATTCCTGACCGAGACGGTCCTGCGCGAGCGGCTCGCCGAGCTCGGGCACCGTCCCCAGTGGGGCTGTGAGCTGAAGGGCTTCGAGCAGGACGCGGAGGGCGTCACGGCCCACGTGACCGGGATGGCCGGAGAGGAGGCCCTGCGGGTGCGCTACCTGGTCGGCACCGACGGGGGCCGCAGCTTCGTGCGGCACGCGCTCCACATCGACTTCGCGGGCAAGACGCTCGGTATTCGCGCGCTGGTCGCCGACGTGGTGCAGGAGGGGGTAACGGCGGATGCCTGGCACCGCTGGAATGAAGGGACGCCGGAGCAGCTCTCCCTCTGCCCCTTGCCAGGGACTCCCCTGTTCCAGCTCCAGTGTCCCGTGGCATTGGAGGGCGACATCGACGTGTCGGCCCAGGGGTTGACGGCGCTGCTCGCGAGGCGGACGGGCCGCCAGGACATCGTCATCCGGTCGGTGTCCTGGGCCTCGGCGTTCCACATGAACGCGCGGCTGGCCGAGCATTACCGCGTCGGCCGCGTCTTCCTCGCGGGAGATGCGGCCCACATCCACCCGCCGACAGGGGGCCAGGGTCTCAACACGAGCGTGCAGGACGCGTACAACCTCGGCTGGAAGCTGGCGGCCGTGCTGGCGGGGGCGCCCGACACGCTGTTGGACACCTACGAGGAAGAGCGGCGGCCCATCGCCGCGGAGATGCTGGGCCTCTCGACGAGGCTCCTGAAGGCAGCCCAGGCGGGCGACAGGCGGCGGGGCCGCGAGGTCCATCAGTTGGATCTCGGCTACCCGGGCTCGTCCTTGTCCCTGCCGAGCCCCTCACGCACGCAAGGCATCCGGGCGGGAGCGCGCGCACCGGATGCGCCCGTCCTCGGAAGCGCTGGACTGCCCACCCGGCTCTTCAAGCTCTTCCAGGGTCCCCATTGGACGTTGCTCGGCTACGAGACGGCTCGCGACTCGGCACTCCCCCCGCGCCCCCATCTGCACATCCATGCCGTCGGACCGCGCGGTGACATCGTCGATGCCCAGGGCCATTTCCAGCGGGCTTACGGGGTGGAGCCGGGTGACTGGGTGCTGGTGCGGCCGGACGGCTACGTCGGCGCGGTGGTCACCCAGCACGAGCTCGCGGCCTTGAACGACTACCTGGAGCGGGTTGGACTGCGCGCCGGGGTGTTCGCGGCTCGAGCGGCTTGAGCAAGACCCGCCCCGGAAGAGCGACTCCGCCGCCGAAAACCTTGTCGGCGGCCGAGAGCCGGACGGTGAAGAAGTCGTCGGCGTCCTCGCGTGTGCCCCCCTGAGCGGAACGCCACCTTGCCCTTGTACGCGAGTGCAGGTGATGGCCAGTGACGGGAGGCCTCGTCAGGAGGACCCCCCTTCCCCTGATGGGAACATCCGGGCAAGAGCGCCGTGGGCCCATCGCGCTCCCGATGGGCTTGCGGGCAGAGGGGGCCTCGCTCCGGGCCATCTCCCCTCCCAGGACCGTGGACCCCACCCTGAGATGGGGAGGTCCACGTCCATGTTCTTCCAGGCCATCCAGACACCCGGTCTCGCGCACGTCTCCTACGTGCTCGGCAGCGACGGCGCCGCGCTCGTGGTGGATCCGCGGCGCGATCTCGACGTCTACCTCGACGTCCTCCAGTCACAGGGCCTGCGCCTGCGTTACGTGCTCATGACGCACCGGCAGGAGGATTTCGTCCTGGGGACGACCGCGCTCGCCCGCCTCACCGGGGCCCGCATCGTCGCGGGCAAGCATCCCATCACCGGCTACGCCGACCTCCAGATGGGCGAGCGCGAGCGGCTCCAACTCGGCAGCCTCTCCCTGCTCGCCCTCCACACCCCGGGCCATACCCCCGAGAGCTTCAGCTGGGCCGTCTTCCTCGACAGCCACCCCCAGCACGCCTGGGGCATCTTCACCGGCGACGCGCTCCTTGCCGGAGAGACCGGGCGCACCGACCTGCACGACCCCGAGCGCACCTACGAGAACGCCGCGTGGCTGTACGACTCGCTGCACCGCGAGGTGCTCCCGCTGGGAGACCAGACGCTCGTCTTCCCGGCGCATGGCGCGGGCTCGATGTGCGGCGGCCATATCGACGACCGGGCGTTGACCACGCTCGGCATCGAGCGCCAGCGCAACCCCGTCTTCGTCCTCGGCCGCGAGGACTTCATCGCGCACAAGCTGCGCGAGCGCCTCCCCCGGCCGCCCTACTTCTCGCGCATGGCGGAGCTCAACCTGCAAGGCGGCTTCCCGCTCGACCGCGAGCCGCGCACCGCTCCCCCGCTGTCCCCCCGGGAATTCCAGCAGGCCTCGCGGGACGGGCTCGTCATCGACACGCGCGAGCCCGAGGCCTTCGCCGGGGGCCACCTCCCCGGCTCGCTGAACATCTGGATGAAGGGGCTGCCCGTCTTCGCCGGCTGGGTGGCCGACCGGGACACCCCGGTCTTCCTCGTGCTGCCCGAGGGAGCGGACCTCGCGCAGGCGGTGCTCTCGCTGGCCCGCGTCGGCATCGACCGGGTGGAGGGCGTCCTCGCCGGTGGCTTCGGCGCCTGGCGCACCACGGGGCTGCCCATCGAACGCAACTCCACCCTGATTCCCAACGAGCTCCACGAGCACTCCGCGCGCTTCCAGCTGCTGGACGTGCGCGACATCTCCGAGTTCGAGTCGGGCCACATCCCCGGGGCGCGCCACGCCTACGTGGGCGAGTTGGAGGAGCGCCTGCCCGGGCTGGGGCTGAGCCCGGATGACCCGGTGGCGGTGGTGTGTGGCAGCGGCCTGCGGTCGGGTCTGGCCACCAGCCTCCTGCTGCGCCACGGCTTCCAGAGCGTGTCCAACCTGCTCGGCGGGATGACCGCGTGGAAGAAGCTGGACCTGCCGGTGGAGGAAGGCACGCCGCGCCTGGGCGAAGCCCCGCCCCCAGGGCAGCCGATGGCCGGAGAGGAACTCTATTACGAGTAGGCGGGCGCGCGGTGGTCCGCCCCGCCGCCGGACTCTCCGGTTCCTGTCGGGGTCCGGGGCTTTCGTCTAGACCCTCAGGGGCGAGGCAGGCGCTGGTGCTCGAGGCGGAGCAGGCGCCGGTGTCCACGCCTCCGCTCAAGTGAGCTGAGCGCATCCGGGCACCACCGTCGTAAGGTGGGCCCATCGGGTCCCGGTCAGCAGCCCGAGAGCGCCGCGCCGAGGTCCCGGTCCAGACGGCGGATGTCGAGCCGACCGCCGCCGCCGACGTTGAGCCAGTCCCAGAGCGCGTCGTGCACGGTGGTGTCGGTCCCGAACACCGGCGGCATGCCGGCCAGGGTCTCGTCGCTGTCGGGCGTGTGGCTGAGCCCGAACGGGCGCCATTGCTCGAGACCGACGTGCTGGCCGCAACGGGGGGCAATCACTCCGCTCACCGAGTCGTGATCGACGTAGCTCTCGAGCAGCGTGGCCCTCATCAGGACCCTGAAGTCCGCGAGCGTCGTCGGCGTGCCGAACTGACCCCCCATGAGCAACGAGAAGCCCTCGGTATTGGGGTGGGCAGTGTACTGGTCGCTGACCACGGGATCGCTGAGGTCGAAGCGCACGAACGTCGGGGTCTCGATCACCGGCACGCCGCCGATGTTGAAGCGCAGCATCGTCGAGAACTGGCTGCATCGGTCCATGCGGTCGAGTGGCTCGTAAACGTCGCGGCAGGTCGTGTCGGTGAAGGCGTCGATCGCTTCGAAGTATCCTCCCGGCGCCCATTCGGCGTTGGTGAGACCGATCCGGGCCGAGTAGTAGTTGTCGTCGCCCACGCCGTCGTTGTCGTCGTCGATCCACACGTTGTTGCTCGTCAGCACGGTGTCGCTGACGTCGTAGTTGGCATCGAGGACCAGCGACGTGTCGGCGCCGGGGAACTTCGACAGGAACCAGTTGGTGATGTCGGCTGCGTCGGCCGCAGAGGTTGCGAGGATCACGAGTACGGCGACCGTGAGCGCGGCGATCGCCTTAGGACGATGGACATGAGGCCCCCCTGATGCGTGAAGAGGATGAGCATGGGACGGAAGGACCGTGGCAGCCGAGCAGCCGACGGCACATCGGGGTACCGGATGTCGCTAGGCCAGGATTGGTGAAAAAACGGAGGCCGGGGCCGGCGAGCTCCTCCCAGTCTCGCCGGCTCAGCCCTCCTCCCCCCTCACTCACTGAGATGGAACGGGGTGGGCGCGGATGTGACGGCATGAGGACTTCAAGCCAGCGCGGGCAGGCTCAGCACCTGTCCTCCTCCCTCAACAGGCCTTCAATCCGTCCTATGCTCCTCAGGGACTGGTGGGCGGACCCGCGTACCAGCGCACGTAGTCCACCTCGAGCACCTGCGGGAACGTGGTGCCCGAGGGCTCCCCCCCGATGTCGCCGAGCGCGAGGTTGAGCAGCACGTAGTTCGGCTGATCAAAGACCCAGGTCCCGCCGGAGCCCCGCGTGTACGTCATGCGCTTGACACGGTCGACGTACCACTCCACGCGCGTCGAGTCCCAGAACATCCCGAACGTGTGCCAGGCATCGCCAACATTCGCGGGCGCCATGTCGACCAGACCCCCGTTCGAGTCCCACCCGTACGAGAGTCCAGGTGCGTGCAGGGTGCCATGTGCCTGCGTCGGGGCATCCCCCTCGCCCTCGAACAGGTCGAACTCGCCGTTCGCCGGCCACTCTCCCGTGCTCCCCATCATCCACGCCGCGGGCCACGTTCCCTTCCCGGTGGGGGCCTTGAGCCTCACCTCGACGTAGCCGTACTGGCGCTCCATCAGGCCCTGGGTCTGGATGCGCGCGGAGGTGTAGTCCCGGGTCACGCCGTCCTCGCCCGTGTAGCGCTCGCGCCGGGCAATGATTCGCAGGTGCCCGTTGCCATCGAGCTGGCAGTTCTCCGGGCGCGCGGTGTACTGCTGGAGCGTCCGGCCATTGTCCCACATGCCGCCGGTCTCGAGATTCCACACCGCGGGATTCGGGAGGCTCCCGGCGAGCCCGTCGAACTCGTCACTCCACAGGAGCACAGGCTCGGTCGAGACCTTCTGCAGGCTCACCGCGTCGGCGAGGAAGGCGTCACCCGCGGCGGCATTGTCCTGGATGAGGTACACATCAAGCGTGTCGCCGGTCTGCTGCACCGTGGCCTGGACCGAGAGCGTCTGGAACGCCGTCTTCAGGGACACGGGCTCGGACTCCCAGACTTTCACGATAGCGCCCGAGGTGTTCCGCTCGCGGAGCACAATCACCAAGGGCTTGCCGACGGCGCTGCTGCTGCCGGCCGCAACCGAGGCGGAGGCCTCATACATCGTTCCCGCGACGGCGCCCGGCACCGTGTCCGGCGAGTCATCCAGCGAATAGAGGGTGCCGGTGCTCCTCGTGACGCGCGCGACGTAGCTCCCGGCAGGCGCCACCGTCGAGGTCTCACGGAGGAGCGTCCCCTGCCAGCTTGCCCAGCCCGCGGTGCCGGTCTCGAAGGAGGGATTGCTCACGAGGTTGCTCGCCGCGAGCTCCGCTCGCTGCGGCTCGAGCGGCTGCGGGAGCGCGTCGTCTACGCAGCCCAGGGTGCCCGTCAGGAACGCGGCGATCCACCAGAAACGAGCGAGTGAGGAGCATCTGGATGACATGGGTGACCTCTCCAATGGGGGAAGCATCGTCACTGAAGACACACGCCGCTGTCAGATGGCGCATTTTCCCCATTGAGACCTCTAGCGCGAAGCTCCTGCGCAGCAGCCCGGCCCAACCCACCCGCGCCCTCCTCTGCTTCCTCGGCTCCTCCACCGTCTCTCCATCAGGCGTTATTGGCCAACCTGTAGGCGCAAGCGGCGGCGCGGGGGCGCCGTTCCGGTGTCCCTCGCCCGTACCGGAAGCGGGCAGGCCGGCGCGGCTGCTAAGCCGGTTGCGGGTTCCGCCGCGGAATCTCCAGCCCTCGCGCCACCGCCGGCCGCGCCACCAAGGCGTCGACCGCGCGCGTGACGTTGGGGAAGTCCTGGATGCCGACCAGATCGCCGGCGCCATAGAAGCCGATCAGGTTGCGTACCCAGGGCAGAATCGCGATATCCGCGATCGTATAGTCGTCGCCCATCACCCACTGCCGTCCTTCCAGCCGCTGGTTCAGCACGCCGAGCAGGCGGCGCGATTCCGCCGCATAGCGGTCGCGCGGACGCTTGTCTTCATATTCCTTGCCGGCGAATTTATGGAAGAAGCCGAGCTGGCCGAACATCGGCCCGATGCCGCCCATCTGGAACATCAGCCACTGTATGGTTTCGTAGCGGGCCGCAGGATCGTCCGGCATGAATTTGCCGCTCTTCTCCGCCAGGTAGATCAGGATGGCGCCGGACTCGAACAGCGCCAGCGGCCTGCCTCCGGGACCGTCGGGGTCGATGATGGCGGGGATCTTATTGTTCGGGTTCAGGGACAGGAACTCCGGCGACATCTGGTCATTGGTCTCGAAACTGACCAGGTGCGGTTCGTACGGCAGTCCGGTCTCTTCGAGCATGATGGATGCCTTCACACCGTTCGGTGTCGGCAACGAATAAAGCTGGATCCGGTCGGGATGGCTGGCCGGCCATTTTCTGGTGATGGGGTAGGCTGAAAGCTTGCTCATCGTAGCTCCGGTATCGGTGGTGGTGGATTGGGGGCCGGCCGCCGGCGCGATACGGCATCCAGGCCAAGTGTGCAATGATAACAACGTCGCGGCGCGGCGTATAGGCGGGAGAGAAGCCATGTTGAGGGTGAGGGCTGGGCCCCTACGGCTCCTCCCATCATCCAGTCGGTCCGTTTCCGGGCCGATCTCCCCCATCTAAGCTGCGCGGTAACACCTGACGGCACCCGACGGGGTGCGCGCCATTTTGGAGCACCTGGAACCAACCACGCGGCCTGCTCGTGGTGACGTCAAGCTCGGCCAGGGTGTCTACGGCCTGCGCCGAGCGCTCGTTGTGGCTGGAGCACAGACGCTGGTGACGAGCTTGTGGAAGGTCGATGACGAGACGACGCACCAGCTCATGGAGAGCTACTACCACAACCTGATGGCCGGACAGGGGCGCGCCACGGCACTGCGCTCAGCGATGAGGACGCTGCGCCAGAAGAATCCACATCCCTACTACTGGGCTCCGTTCATCGCCATCGGTCAGGACACCCCGCTTCAGGGGCTGCTCACTCATGCCGAGTCGCTTCCGACGCCCTGAGTCGAACGTGGAGGCGGCCCACGCCGCCTCCTTCGCATCCCTTTCTGTACTTCCCCAGCGGGGAGCGAGCCTCCCGCCCGCTGCGCGCGTTCATCGACATGGCGCGAGACATCCTTCCCCGTTGCTGAGCCCTCCTGCGCGGTCCACGGCTTCATGGCGCGGCCAGCCGCGGGGGGGGCAGACACTTCGTACGACACTTCGTACGACGCCGGATGCAGGAAGTGCCCTGATTCCGTGGGGTTGGCGCGCGGCCCGGGAATTATTCCGGCCGAAATGCGCCACCCGGGCCCGGGGTGTGTCCTGCAGTCGAGGCCCCCACGGCCCCATGCACCGAGCGCTCACGCCCCCCGGAAGACCCCGGGCGCGAGTGTATGGGTTTGTATTGTCTTGGAGCGGGTGGGCTGTTTGGGATTGAGAGGAATCAGGCAACTCAAAATCCCGATTGTCGACAATACAAAATCGAGTCAGGTCCGTAGCAATATCACTTCGAGTGTGAGGAGAAGGCACCATGGGCGTCGGACGCGTGGGTGACAGTAGAGCAGCAGAGGCAGCGCGGCGTGCGGCGGAAGCGGCGGCGCGGCGTGCGGCGGAGGCGGCGGCGCGGCGTGCGGCGGAGGCGCAGCAGGCCGCGGAGGCCGCGCGACGTGCGGCGGAGGCGCAGCAGTCGTCCTTCGAGCCGGCGGGCTCGAAGAACACGCTGCGCCTGGACGGCCAGGGCGGCGCGCCCGCCTCGTCGCTGTTCACCGAGAACAGCAAGGACGGCAAGGTCAACTGCCTCGACAAGGCGGCGGACTGGGTGAACAAAAGCTCGTCCGAGCTGCAGAGCCGCTCGGAGCTGGTGTTCCTCAAGGACTCGCGCGGCGGCGCCGAGGGCCAGGCGGGCCACGTGGTGGTGCGCCAGGGCGAGCGCGTGCTCGACCCGAACAGCGGCAAGAGCTACGACGACATGAAGTCGTACCTCAAGGCGCAGCCTCACTACAGAGAGGCGGGCTCGATTCCCGGGACGACGGCCGCGAAGGTGTTCTCCACCGAGGCGGGCTCTCCCGAGCGCGCCAAGGCGCTGGCTGACGCGAAGGTGTCCCCCGAGCTCCAGCGGATGATGGTCGCGGACCCGGCCGTGCCATCGGACGCGCCCAACGCCGCCACCGCCACGCCGTACGAGGTGAACGTCCCGGGTCAGGCTGGACCGGTCTCGGTCGAGCTCAGCAGTACGCTCGAGAAGGAGGTGGAGAAGAAGGACGGCTACACCACGGTGACGCTCACCGCCGAGCTGGAGGCCTCCGCCTCCGGCTCGCTGGACATGAAGAAGGTGAGCGTCGGGGGTGGGGTTTCGACGGGGAAATCCCAGACGTACGAAGTGAAGATGAAGGACGAGGACTTCGAGCGGCTCAAGCGGGGCGAGATTCCGCCTCCGCACCCGCTCAAGCCGGAGACGGTGCCGGACAAGGCCTCGGTGACGATGGAGGCCTCCCAGCTCAAGGGGTGGTCCGGCGAGGCCAGCGTCGAGGCGCTCAAGGTGGAACTGGGCCTGGGGGAGGAGCACAAGAAGGGCAAGGGCCTGTCCATCCAGACCGAGCGCGACGGCGACAAGGTCAAGGTGACAGGAGGTCCCACGGAGTTGCTCGAGAGCGGGCTCTCGGTCAGCGTCGGCGCGGGGCCGGCCACGGTCTCCCTCACGGGAACGACGTCGATGACCCACTACAAGCTCCGCACCGCGGAGTTCGACCTCTCCAGCAAGGAGGGACGCGCCGCCTTCGACAAGTACGCCACCTCGGGTGAGCTTCCCTTCAAGGATGGAAAGGGCATCTCCGGCGCGGCGAAGGTTGAGAAGCTGGACCTCAGCTCGAAGTCCACGCTGGAGGCGGCGCTGGGGCCCCTGAAGGGGTCCGTGGACATCGTTCCCGAGAGCAACTCCTCCATCGTCGAGACGACCCACCCGGACGGCTCGAAGGACGCTTCGCTGGAGCTCGAGCGCTCCAATGGACACGAGCTCAACTACGAGCGCCACATCGACGCCAATGGCAAGGAGGACTACTCGAAGCAGAAGTTCACCCTGTTCATGAAGGGCATGGAGGGCGACGTCGAGGAGATGTACGCCCAGGCCTACCTGGTCGATCAGCACAAGTTCGACAAGGAGAACGACATCCATCTGTCGTTCACCCCGGATCAGATGACGCAGCTGTCCCAGCGCGCCCGCGACTACGTGGCGAAGATGGACAAGATCTCATCCAACGGTTTTGAGGTCCGGACCCGGGGCGATGCGTTCATCGATGCCCTGGCCAGGTCCCAGAACCCGAGTGACGTCGCCAATGCCCTGACGCAGTATTCCAGCGACCCCAACTGGATGGGGGATGCCATGTCGCGGTTGAGGTTGGTCGTGAACCGCGATACCCCGCTTCCGGGAGACATCACCGCGCAAAACCGGAACGACTGAGCGCAGGGAGGTGCATTGGGCTCGCGGGGCCGGCCCACCCTCGGTGCAGCGGTCGGCCACGCCACTCTTCTCGGCAGGGCCTCCGCGATGTGCAGGTAGGGGCCCTGTCGTTCATCCAGGTGACTCCGCACTTTCACTCGCTGGTGCCGCTGAGGATCCGGGCCGCCCCCACCGGCGCCGTCCTACTCCGCCTCCTCCTCGCGCGCCAGGCCGTACTTCCTCAGCTTGTCGTGCAGGGTGGCGCGGCCGATGTCCAGCAGCCGCGCCGCCTCGCTGCGGTTGCCGTGGGCCTCCTCCAGCGCGGCGACGATGAGGGCCCGCTCGTACGCCTCCACCTTCTCCTTGAGGCCCGCTCGCTGCGCTCCCTCGCTGTGCTCCTGTCCCGGTCCTCCCGGCAGCAGCGACAGGTCCAGCATCCCATCCGGGCTCATGGCCACCGCGCTCTCCAGCGCATTCTCCAGCTCGCGCACGTTGCCCGGCCACTTCCACGCCGTCAGCCGCGCCATCAGCTCCGGCGTCATCTGCACCGCCGGCACGTGGAAGCGCTCGGCGAAACGCGTGAGGAAGTGCTTCGCCAGCGCGGCGAGGTCCTCCGGCCGCTCCCGCAGCGGCGGCACGTGCAGGTTCACCACCTTCAGCCGGTAGAAGAGATCCTCCCGGAAGCGCCCCTCCTTCACCCGCTGCACGAGGTCCCGGTGGGTGGCCGCCAGGATGCGCACGTCCACCGGCCAGGACCGGTCCTCCCCCACCGGCCGCACCTCGCCCTCCTGCAGCACGCGCAGCAGTCTGGCCTGGGTGGCCGGGTCCAACTCGCCCACTTCGTCGAGCAGCAGCGTGCCGCCGTCCGCCTCGCGGAACAGGCCCTGCCGCGCGCGCACCGCTCCGGTGAAGGCCCCCCGGGTGTGGCCGAACAGCTCTGCGTCGGCGAGCTCGGGAGTGAGGGCCGCGCAGTTGAAGCGCACGAAGGGCCGGTCCGCCCGGGTGGAGGCGCGAACCAGCGCCTCGGCGATGCGCTCCTTGCCCGTGCCGCTCTCGCCGGTGATGAGTACCGTCACGTCGCGCGGCCCCACCCGCTTCACCAGCAGCGCCAGCCGGCTCATCGCCGGCGAGACGAAGACGAGCGAGCGCAGCAGGTTCACCTCACCCGCCAGCCGCTCGTTCTCCGCCTCCAGCCGAAGGGTGCCCAGCGCCCGGCGCACCACCGCCAGCACGTCATCCACCTCGAAGGGCTTGCGGAAGTAGTCCAGCGCGCCGAGCTTCATGGCCTCCACCGCGTGCCGCTCGCTGCCGTGCGCGGTGATGAGGATGACGCGCGGGACGGGCGAGAGCGCGCGCCCCCGACGCAGCAGCTCCATTCCGTCCACCTTCGGCATCCGCAGGTCGCTGATGACCAGGTCCACCGGGGGCTCGGCGGCCAGCCGTTGCAGCGCGGCCTCTCCGTCCCCCACCTCCTCCACCTGGAACCCGTCATCCTCGAGCAGCCCGCGCAGCGTGTAGCGCACGCCCGCGTCGTCGTCCGCCACCAACACTCGCGCATTCATGCCACGACCTCCGTTCTCGTCTGCTGAGGCGGCGACCCCGCGGGCAGCACCAGCTCGGCCACGCAGCCGCCACCCTCTCGCGGGTGGAGCTCCAGCTCGCCGCCGTGCTGCCGCGCCACCACCCGCGCCAGGGCCAGGCCCAGTCCGTTGCCCTGGGGTTTCGTGGTGACGCCCGGCTCGAAGACGCGCTCGCGCACCTTGGAAGCGATCCCCGGCCCCCGGTCACGCACCTCCACCCGTCCGCCGCCCTCGGGCGTGGGCAGTATCACCAGCTCCACCGTGCTCCCGCGTGGCGCGGCCTCCAGTGCGTTCTGCACCAGGTTGATGAGCACCTGCTTCACCTTGCGCGGGTCACACCCGATGACCACCGGCCGCTCGGCGAACAGGCGCAGGCTCACGCCCCGCTCGCCCGCCATGCCCTCGTGCAGCTCCACCACTTGCCGGCACAACCCATCCAGCGAGGTGCGCTGCTCGTTGAGCGGGAGCAGGGGCCGGGAGAAGTTGAGGAAGCCCTCCAGAATCTCCTGCATCCGGTCCACCTCGCGCCGTAGCACCGCCAGGCGCTCGGCCGGCTTGCCCTCCACGTCCCGCGCCACCATGGCGGCCAGGCCCTTCACGCTGGCCAGCGGGTTCTTCAGCTCGTGGGCAATCTCCCCGCTGAGCCGGGTGAGCGTGTCGATGGCCTCGGTGTGGATGCGCAGCGTCTCGTCGCGCGCGGCCAGCGCGTCCTTCACCATGCCCTGGAAGATGCCCCGCAGGATGGAGCCAACGCCGGCGGAATACGCCACCAGCACGCTCAGCACCGTCACGTGGGACAGCAGCAGGGCGTTATTGTGCCCGGCCCGTGCACCGCCCCCGTAGAGCTGCGGCAGCAGGTCCGGCACCACCCCGGTGATGGAGACCGCGGCCAGCCCCCACAGCGTCGCCACATGCAAGAGCGCGAGAACCCACGCACCTCGAGTGGTGGTGAAGAGGGAGACGAAGAAGCTCACGACGAGCAGCCCCGGCGTGAACGGCCCCTCGAGCCCGCCCATCACCAGGATCAGGCCCCCATTCACCGGGACGCCGAAGCCGATGACGTAGGTAAACGGGAATTTCTGGCGCGGCGTGGGGCGCAGGTACTGGCGAAGAGCCTCGATGCCGTCGGCCACCAACCAGAGTCCCAGCAGCCCCCCGAGCAGCCACTTGCGCCAGACCGCTGGCTCTCGCACGAGGAAATAGAGGAGGAGGAAGACCGACAGCGGCGTCAGGTAGATTTTGATACGCGTCAAGCGCATGAAGCTGCGGGCGAGGGCCTCGCGCAGCACCTGATCGAGGCCGCTCGATGGCGGGGAGGCGGGGGAGGGGTTCACGACGTCTCCTCGGGGGGCGGACTCCTTCATCCTACGTCCGAGCTGCAAGCCGGATGCACGCCCTTCGTGCTCCCTCGCCCAGACGGGCCCGCCAGCCCCCACGGGGGGGCACTGTCCGGAAACCCGGCACCCCGCCCCCTGGGAGTGACGGAGGTCCGGACAGCCAGCCCCCTCACCCCGCCTCCTTTCAGGAGGGAGAGGGGCATTGGCATGGGAGGTGCTCATGGGGTCGCCCAGGTCGCCGGCGATGGTGCGCTGGCCAGCCTTGGAGCACCCTCATGAGCACGCAGAATCCGGAAGAACAAATTCAAGATTTCGGTCGTCGATCATTCCTGGCGGCCACGACCGCCTTCGGCGTCGCAGCCCTGGCCCCTGGCGCCGCTTTCGCCCGGTCCGGGTCGTCCGCTGGAACGGTCAGGTTCGCGTCGCTAGACGAATGGATCGCCCGCGAGGCGCTCCCGTTTTCGTTGGACAAAAGTTTCGACGCCGCCGTCGACAGGATGATGTCCCGCCTCGGCGATCAGGTTTCGCTTCTCGGTTTTGGCGAGGCTCTGCACGGTGGCGAAGAATTCCTGATCCTCCGCAATCGCCTGTTCCAGCGGCTCGTCGAAGCCCATGGCTTCAGCGCCATCACGCTCGAGACCAACTACATGCGCGCGCGGCTCGTCGACGGCTATGTCGCAGGCCGCGGAGCGGCGACTTACGAGGCCATCGAAGACAAGGGTTTCAGCTACGGCTCCGGGAAATATGCCGCCAATCGCGAACTCGTGGAGTGGATGAAGCGCTACAATTCAGATCCGGCGAATGCGGTGAAGCTCAGCCTCTATGGGACCGTTCCGTCGGAAGGCGAGGCGACGGAAAGTCCGCGGCAGGCGCTCGAATTCGCGCTCGCCTATCTGAGATCGGTCGACCCGGTGGCCGCCGCCAAGCACAAGACCATCATGGAGCCGCTGCTGGGCGCGGACGCGGACTGGGAAGACTCGGCCGCCGTCGTCCACAAGGAGATCCTGACGCGGATTTTGGGCGGCGACACCGCGCAGCAGGTTGTGGGCAGAGACGCGCCGGCCGGCGCCAACGATGCGGGGAAGTTCGGCCTTTCGCCCAGGGCTTCGGCGCTTCGGGTGGCGACGGAAGAGCTCGCCTCCGAACTCAGCGTGCGCCGCCCGGAGCTCGTGGCCAAAAGCGATCGCGAATCCTTTGGAGAGGCGCTGCAGCACGTCACCGTCGCCCAGCATCTTCTCGCCATTCACGCGGCGCTGGCGCGGCGAGAGTCGCTCGACAACCTTGTCGGCATGCGCGACGCGATGGCCGCTGAGTATCTCGTCCACATCTCCGAGCGCGAAAAGACGCGTGGAAAGGTGTTGGTCTACCTGCACAGCGCCCATCTTCGGCGGACCAAGACGAAGCTGCCCTGGTATGAATTCTGGCCGACGGGTGCGCATCTCGACCAGCTGTTCGGCGCGCGTTTCGCCGTGATCGGGGGAGCCCTGGGGACGTCCGAGGCCAACCTCATCGGCGCGCCCGAGGCCGGCAGCATCGAGGCGCGGTTGATGGCGCGGCAGTCGGATTGCTTCATTCCGGCCCATCGCGGCAAAGGACTCTATAAGGGCGCGGTGCCTCCGATACGGACCCGCAGCAAGCATCCCTTGGTCCCCTATGAGCCACTGACCCCGGAAAGCGTCGCGGACTTCGACATGATCGCATTCCTGCGCTCCGCCACCTACACGCGCGGTGCGGCAAAGTTGCCGGGCTGACCACCACCGTCGAGCGACGACAGCCAATCCGGTCCAGGGGCTACCCCGCCCGTCATGCCCATACCTGGTGCCACTCTCAGGGCTGGGCGCCCGCGGTATTCCCCAGCGCTTTCAGGCGTTCGACCGCGTTGCCGTTTTTCGGGTTCAGTTCCAGTGAGCGCCGGTAGTTGCGGGTCGCCTGGTCACGGTCCCCCGTCTTTTCCTGCGCTTCGGCCAGGCTGTCGAACAGGTTCGCGTTGTCCGGATAGACGTGGATGCCGAGCTTGAAGATCTCCACTGCATCCTTGCCTCGGCCGCCGCGCAGCAACTGGTAGCCCCATGTGTTGATCTGCGAGTCCTGGAGCCGGAAGGCTTCGGACTTCGCATGCAGCGCGTCGTAGGTGGGGATGGCCCGCGCGAAGCCTTCCTTGCCCAGCGTGCGCACGAACGTTTCCAGTGTGGGTGGCGTGTCGTCGCCGCGGCGCACGTCGAGCGTCAGCATGTGGCGCGGTACCTTGTTCGCGGCGGCGGAATTGTTCATGAAGGTGCGCGCGGCCGTATCGTTCTTCAGGTAGGCATCGAGGAACTGGTGGACGTAGCGCGCCGTCCAGCTGTGCGCGAGCGCCGCCTCATCGCGCGAATACTCCTCGAACGCTCGCTCCGGCGCGAAGCGCAGGTGAATCGAGGAGAAGTCCGGGTGTGTCATCGGATGCATCGTCACGATGTACACATCCGAATACTTCATCTGGTTCATCAGGCTGAAGCTGGTGTCGATCTGGCGCTGGTTGAGGCTTTCGAGCGTGTCGGGGCGCCGCGCGACGTACAGCAGCGGCACCGCCAGACGCGCTGGCGTTACGTATTTCGCGGCGTCCTTGCCGCCGTTGACGAATTCGGGGAAGCCGCGCAGCGAGCCGTCCAGGCTGACCAGTGCGCCGATGCGGTCGTCCCTGGCTGCCGCCAGTACGTTCGCAAGTCCGCCCCAGCTGAAGCCGACGACGGCAATGCGGTTCATGTCCGCCTGCGGCATGGCCTGGGCGGTCGCGATCAGGAATGCGATATCGGCCGCCTGCGCTTCCAGGCCCTCCAGGTCGATCGTCATCGAGCGCGTGCGCGCTCCCAGCGAGGCGCTGGACAGCACGACGTAGCCCTGGCTCGCGAGATATTCGCACAGGTCCACGTTCTCGGCGGCGCTGGCGCTGAAGCTCGGCGCGTAGATCACGACCGGATATTTGCCTGGCAGTGCCGGGGCATCGCGCACCGCCCACATCGGCTTCGCGAGTGCGCCATGCGACGGGGCGGCGCCCTGGCTCGCGAGCCAGGTGTCGGTTGCGTTGCGCACCGCCTGCGCGTCGGCCGTGAAGTTCTCCTCGGTCGCGATCGTCTCCATGTACTGGCGGTAGGTCACGGGTTTGCCCTGGCGCCGCGTGGGGTACCAGCGCAGCACCTGCATCGGACGCGCACGCTCACCCTGGATGGCCGCACCCGTGATCTGGTCCACGCGCAGCTTGTACACGCGCGAGTAGTCGTACATCTGGCTGACGGTCAGGCCGACGCCGTGCGGGCCCTGCACGTTCGAAAACGCAAAATCGGCGGCGGCGCTGGTGGCGCTCGCCATCAGGATGATCAGTGCTGCGAGGAGTCGGGACATGTTGGCAGGGCAGTATAAGAAACCTGGACTGCGCACAACGGGTCTGAGCCTGCCCCGATTTTGTGGACACACCTCATAAAACTCGTTTCAAAAATGGACCAGAGAGGGCGGGTAACATGCCCTGCCTGCTGCTGGGCAGGTAGGTCATGTCACCTACCTGCCTTGGTTCATTACGGGAGCGCTGTTCGGAAACCCGGCACCCCGTCCCCCTGGGAGTGACGAAGGTCCGGACAGCCAGCCCCCTCACCCCGTCTCTTTTCCGGAGGGAGAGGGGGATTGGCATGGGAGGTGCTCATGGGGTCGCCCAGGTCGCCGGCGATGGTGCGCTGGCCAGCCTTGGAGCACTCGATGTGGCCCCTCTTCCGCATTGCCCTTCGCAACGTTGCCCGTAACCGCCGCCGTATCCTCATCACCCTCGCGGCCCTCATGGTGGGCGTCGGGGCGGCCGTGCTCACCCGCGCCATGATGAACGGGCTGCACCTACCGGCTGGAGGGCGAGGAGGTGGGGGACCGCGACTTCAACGACCTGGCCGAGCTGCGCAACCGGAAGATCGGCTTCATCTTCCAGGCCTTCAACCTCATCCCCGTGCTGAACGTGCTGGAGAACATCGAGTTCCCCTGCCTCATCGGTGACGAGCCGAGGCGGACGCTGCGCGAGCGCGCCGAGCGCGTGGCCGCGGACGTGGGGTTGTCGCAGTTCCTGCACCACCGCCCGGACGAGCTGTCCGGCGGCCAGCGGCAGCGCGTGGCCATCGCACGGGCACTCGTCACCCAGCCGCAGCTGGTGCTCGCCGACGAACCCACCGCGAACCTGGACTCCGCCACCAGCGAGCAGATTCTGGACCTGATGGAGGAGCTCAACCGCACCCGCCGCGTCACCTTCCTCTTCTCCACGCATGACCCACGGGTGATGCGCCGCGCCCGCCGGGTGGTGCGGATTGCCGATGGGGTGCTGGTGGACGGCACCGCCGAGGCACGGCACGAGACACGGGCGCTGGAGATGGCCTGACCGTGCGGAGCGAAGCAGAGACACACCCCGTGCCCGTTGACGCACTCTAGAAGCGCATAGGCCACCGCGCTGGACGGCCCGGCGTGCCTCTGCGCGTCGCTTCTGGAGGGCGTGACGCGCTTCGAGGAGGAAGTCGCTCCCCCGGCATGAGCCGTGAGGCTCAGGGCTGCTCGCGGAAGACGGGCTGGCCCTGGTGGAGGCGGTCGAAGAGCTTCGACTCGTCGATGCGGGCCGGCTCTCTCTCTTCCTCCTCCTCTTCCTCGTCGGGCTCGTACACCTCCTGGGGCTCGAACACCTCGTCGACGAACAGCGCCTTCAGCCGGTCGCCCACGCCTTCGCCGTAGCCCTGGCTGTACGTGTTCATGTCGAAGTGGTGCTCGGCCTGCACCTTCGCCATGACGCCGTGGTCGTCCTCGATGACGACGCGAGCGTGGATGGTCGCGGCGGACAGCGTGTGGTCGTTGTAGTAGGCGTAGACGACGTCGCGCGCGTGGATGTCGCCGCGGATGTTGATTTCCCCATCCGTGTAGAGCGCGTGGCAGCGCACGTCCCCCAGGACGTTGACGTTCGAGTCGTTGCTGTTGTCCTGCAGCACGCCGTGGACGATGAGGTTGCCCGTGACGGCGAAGGGCCGGTTGATGTCGAGGTGGCCGTCCACCTCCAGGTCGCCGTGGTGGAAGAAGGGCTTGTCCAGCTTCAGCGGGCCCGTCAGGCGCAGGTGCAGAGGCGGCACGCCGAGCACGTCCCGCAGCGCGGTGAGGAGGGCCAGCGACCTCGAGGGGTCACCCTGGCTGTAGAGCCTCGTGATGAACTCCTGCGCGGAGTCCACCTCGTGCTCGAACCGGAAATGGCCCCGCGGGACGGCGGCGCGCAGCGCGGCGCAGTCGACGGGGAGGGGCGCGAAGGGGTCCTCGCTGCGCGAGTAGGGGACGTGCGGCTTCGCTCCGGCGCGCTCCAGCAGGGCAATGGTGGCGTTGAAGCCGGCGGTGCGGTTGTTCGCCTTGACCCAGACCTTCACGCGCTCGCGCAGCGCGACGCCGAGCGGCGTGCGGCCCAGCCCGTCGAGCGCATTGACCTCGGCGCCCCGGGCGAGCAGCAGCTCGGTGATGGGCGCGTAACCATATGCGGCGGCCCTGTGGAGCGGGGTGGCGCCTTCGTTACCGCGCGCGTCCACCGGTGCGCCCGCGTCGAGCAGCTCCTTGTAGAGCGTCGCATCGGCGTTGAAGCGGAACGCCGCCGACCTGTCATCCTTCACGTCGGAGGGCACCGTCGCCCCCGCGGCGCGCAGGAGCGCGATGAGCTCCAGGGCTCGTGGCGTGTAGTCGGCATCGTCACCGGACGGGAAGGCGGAGAGCAGCGCCGTCTCGCCGTGCTGGGTCCGCGCATTCGGGTCCGCGCCCGCTTCGAGCAGCACGCGCACCACGTCGAGGTTGGGACGTGGGTAGGCCTTCGTGTAGGGCGCCCGGACCGCGAGGTGCAGCGGCGTCGCACCCTGCGCGTTGCGCCCGTTCACGTCCGCTCCCTCGGCCAGCAGCTTGCGGACGGCATCAGGGGTGAGCTCCCCGGCCCAGCGCTTGAAGTCCTCGCACAGGGAGAGCAGGGCCTGGGTGGCGGTCGGATTCTGGGTGGTCGTCATTGCCGTATCTCGGTTCCTCATGCCTCTACTGGTGGAGGCACGCGGCGTGCGGTGAGGGCAGCGCCCGCGGATGCGGCGCTCACGAACACCAGCGCGAGCCACTGCGTCACGGTGAGCTGCTCGTGCAGGAACACCAGGCCCGAGAGGGCCGCGGCCGCGGGCTCCAGGCTCATCAGGATGCCAAAGGTGCGGCTCGGGAGGACGCGCAGCGCCATCATCTCCAGCGTGAACGGCACCGCACTGGAGAGGAGCGCGACGGCCAGACCCGCCGCGAACAGCGGAGGCGTGAGGCGCCCCGCGAGTCCTTCCGCGAACGAGAAGGGCAGCACCGTCAGGGCGGCGAACAGCATTCCCGTCGCGACGCCCTGGGCTCCCTGGAACACCCTGGACACGCGCCCACCGAGCACGATGTAGGCCGCCCAGAATCCACCCGCGACGAGCGCCAGCAGCACGCCGAGCAGGTCGAGCGCGCCGACGCCACCGCGCCACGGGGTGATGAGGGCGATGCCAACCGCCGCGAGCAGCACCCACAGGAAGTCCGAGGCGCGCCGCGACCCGAACACCGCGAGTGCGAGGGGCCCCACGAACTCCAGTGTGACACCGAGCCCCAGCGGGATGCGTTGGAGGGCCCAGTAGAAGCTCAGGTTCATCGCGCCGAGCACCACCCCATACGGGATGACCGCGCCCCACTGGGCGCCTGTGAGCCGCGCGAGCGGCGGACGGAACACCGCGAGCAGCAGGAGCGCGGACAGCCCGATGCGCAAGCCCGCCGTGCCCGCCGGGCCGAGCACCGGGAACAATTCCTTCGCGAAGGCCGCGCCGCCCTGCACGCTCACGACGGCGAGGAGCACCGCGGGGATGGGGGGCAGGAGCAAGGGCGGACGGGCCGCGGGTGCTTCACTCATGCGCGCTACCCTAACCGCCTCCCAGTGCGGATGCTCTCACGACGTCGCCGTCACATCCTGTAAGAACGTCTCGAGGGCTTCAGGGACGCCGTACGGCCCCGTAATCCCGGGCCTGCTCGTCCGGCTGCCCGGAGGGGTGCTCCGGGTGTCATCGGCGCGACAGCGCGCCGGCGACGGACGGAACAGGACATCGGGTGCACGGAAGCCGTGAAGTCCATGCCGATTCGGCTCTAGAGTGCGCGCCTCTCGGTTCTCGACATTTGGAGAAGATGTCCTCATGCGGCAGAAAGTTTTCGCTCTCATTGCTGACACGCTCGCGGCGCTGAAGTCGGCCGGCACGCTCAAGTTGGAGCAGGTGCCTGGCTACACCGTGGAGCCCCCGAAGAACCCCGCCCACGGTGACTGGGCGGTCAACGTGGCGATGCTGCTCACGAAGCCCGAGGGCAAGCCGCCCCGCGACATCGCCAACGCCATCGTGAAGGGCCTGGTGGACAAGGAGGGGCTGGTCGCCAAGGTGGAGGTGGCGGGTCCGGGCTTCCTGAACTTCACGCTCAAGGAGCAGGTCATCCAGCAGGTGGCGCGCGAGGTGCTGAGCGCCGGGGAGACGTTCGGGCGGCGGGCGCCGAAGTCGACGGGCAAGCGCATCATGGTGGAGTTCGTGTCGGCCAACCCCACGGGCCCGGTGCACATCGGCCACGCGCGCGGGGCGTTCATGGGCGACGCGGTGGCCCGGTTGCTGGAGTCGGCCGGGCATGACGTGACGCGCGAGTTCTACATCAACGACTACGGCAAGCAGGTGGAGACGCTGGGCCGCACGGTACACAAGCGCTACCGGCAGCTCTTCGGCGAGCAGGTGGAGCTGGCCGAGGGCGAGTACCCGGCCGAGTACGTCATCGACATCGCGAAGACGTGGAAGGCGGAGGTGGGCGACAAGTACCTGCGCGCGCCCGAGTCCGAGTGGCTCCCGCTGGCGACCGCGGTGGCCATCCGCGAGAACATGAAGGCCATCCAGGCGTCGCTGGAGAAGGCGAACATCCGGCACGACGTGTTCTTCAGCGAGGCCTCGCTGCACGCGGCGGGCAAGGTGAAGGCGGTGGCCGAGGAGTACGCCAGGCGCGGCGTGACGTACGAGGCCGCGGAGGCCCGGCGCGACACGGAGAAGGTCCGCAGCGGGGAGAGCAAGGCCGCGCAGTACACGGACCGTCAGCTGGGCGGCACGTTCCTGATGACGAGCCAGCACGGGGATGACGAGGACCGCATCATCCTCCGGCGCGACGGGACGCCCGTGTACCTGACGGCGGACCTCGCCTACCACAAGGAGAAGTACGACCGGGGCTTCGACCGCATCATCGACGTGCTCGGGGCGGACCACGCCGGGCACACGCCACGCATCAAGGCGGGGATGATCCTGCTGGGGTTGGAGCCGAAGCGGCTCGACTTCCTGCTGGTGCAGCTCGTGCGCATCACGCGCGGCGGCGAGGAGGTCAAGGTCAGCAAGCGCAAGGGCACGGTGTTCGAGCTCGAGGATCTCATCGACGAGGTGGGCCCGGATGTGTGCCGGTTCCTCTTCCTGATGAAGACGGCGAACGCGCGCTTCGACTTCGATCTGGACCTGGTGCAGAAGCAGTCCAAGGACAACCCTGTCTTCTACTTCCAGTATGGCCACGCGCGGTGCGCGAGCATCCTGAAGAAGGCGGCGGAGAAGGGCACTCCGTTCGTCGGGGTGGAGAACCTCACGCAGGCCCAGCTCGCGCGGCTGACCCTGCCCGAGGAACTGGTGATGCTGAAGAAGATGAGCCAGTTGCCCGACGTGGTGGCGAGCGCGGCGGAGCGGCTCGAGCCGCACCATGTGCTGTACTTCTGCCAGGAGCTGATCACCGACTTCCACAGCTACTACACGAAGTACAAGACGGACCCCATCATCAGCGGGGACGCGGAGAAGACGCAGGGCCGGCTGGCGCTGGTGGCGGCGCTCAAGCAGACACTGCGCAGCGCCTTCGCGCTGCTGGGCATCAACGCCCCCGAGTACATGGAGGCCCCCGCCGAGGAGGAGTGAGCGGGGTGGTCAGGCCGCGTCGAGCGGCTCGCGCGCCGAGAGCCAGGCGCGGGGAATGGACTCACGCCCCGCGCTCAGCGCGACGATGCCGCCCACGATGGCACAAGTGGTATCGCGGTCCCCCATCCCCGCCACCGTGCTCCAGAGCGCCTCCTCGTAACTGTCCAGGTGCCGGGCCGCGCACCACACCGAGAAGGGTACGGTGTCCTGCGAGATGACGCGCTGGCCGCTGCCCAGCGCCCGGGCCGCGGACGTGGGTGTCGCCTCGAGCGGCCACTTGCGTGCCTTCTCCAGTCCCTCCCGGGTTTCTCCCGGGGGCGTGTGGTCGAGGACGGTGTCGAAGAGCTGGCTCGCGGGCGAGCGTGTCTCCTTCCAGCGGTGCGCCCACGCGGCCGCCACGGCGATGGCGATGGCTCCCGCCTGTCCCTCCGGGTGGAAGTGAGTCACCTCCGCCGACGCCCGGGCCTCGGACACCACCCGCGCCAGGTCATCCGCGAACCAGGCTCCCAGTGGTGCCACGCGCATGGCCCCACCGTTGCCCATGGAGCCCGAGCCCTCGAAGACCTCGGAGGAGACCGTCCGCCAGGGCATCCCCAGGTGGATCTTCTGCAGGATGTCGTGCGCGGTGGCGCCGTAGCCCCGGCGTGGATTCCTCCGGTAGCGCTGGCCGAACAGCCGTGCCAGCGCGTCCTGGTCGATGCGTCCGTGCTCCTTGAGCACCCGCACGATGGCGAGCGCCATCTCCGTGTCGTCCGTGTAGCTCCACGGCTCGCGTGGCAGGGTCCGCTGCTCCACCATGGACTGGGCGACGGACGGGGACACGAAGAAGCGCTCCCCGAACGCGTCCCCCACGGACAGTCCTTCGAGCGAGAGGCGGGCGCGCTCCCCGCGCGTGGGATCGGCGGGCTTTCCGGGCGTCGTCATGCGCCCGGTTCTCCAACATCCGGCATGTAAGTGTCAAGTGGACACTATCTTCGGTTGGACAGGCTGGCGCGCGGCTGGAGTGGTTTCAGCCCAGCATCCGTTGGATGCTGATATCCAGCTGGCTGCGCACCAGCCCCAGGAGGCTCTCCATCCTGAGGTGGTCCTGTTTCAGCTGGGGAGCCAGCTCCGCATGGACGCGCTCGAGCAGCAGCTCGCGGGCATGGGCGACCTTGCGCGCCACGCCGGAGCGTGAGTCGCCGTACATGAGCGCGAGCCGGTCCATGGTGAAGCCATGGAAGTGGTGCAGGCGCAGCAGGGCGCGCTCGTGCTCGGGGAGCGCCGTCACCGCCTTCCGGAGCACCTCGACGAGGAGCTGGCGTGCGTCCTCGCGGAGCAGCTCGTGCTCCGGGTTGCCCGAGGCCAGCATCCGCGCGAATGCCTCCGGGGGCTCGGTGACGAGGAGCTCGCGCCCGTTGCGGCCCACCAGCTCGCCGGCGATGCGCGCGGCGATGATGCCCACCCAGGTCAGCAGTGGCCCCCGGCCCCCGTAGCTCGCGATCTTCGGAGGCTCTTCCCCGCAGCCCACCAGCAGCCGCTCGCGGAGCACCTGCAGCACCTCCTCCAGCATGCTGGGGGACAACGCCCCGAGCCGGGTGGGGATGTGCCGGAGGATGTTCTGCTCGAAGGCCCGGAGGGCGGAGGGCTCCCCGGTGGAGCAGGCGCACGCCAGGTACAGGTCGGCGCCATGAAGGATGCGCAGCACCTCCGAGGCCTTTCCCGCGGGCAGGTGCCGGGCCAGGTGCCGCACGAAGGCCTCGGCCGGGAGCGACAACGTGGGCCACGCGGTCCGGGCCGCCTCGACGTGCTTGTGCAGCAGCGATTCGAGCCCCTCCAGGGCCTCCAGCTCCGCGCGCTGCGCCGGTGGCACGTGCTCCCGCATCAGCGCCGCCAGGGCGCCTGTCTTTCGTTCCTCGCTCATCGCTTCCCCTCACGCCGCAGCCAGTCCTGCACCTTCTGGAGCTCCGGCCGGCCCCGGACTCCCACGGACTCCAGCCACTTCCGGGCCTCCTCGGCCAGCGCGAGCGCACGCGCCCGGTCCGGGGCGGAGCGCGTTTCCACGAGCGCCCGGGCCAGCAGGAAGGTGGTACTCGCGGCGGTCGCCGGCTCCCGGGGCTCGCCCCATCGGGTCTGGATGCTCCGGGCGCGCTCGAGCAGCGGTACGGCCTTCTCCGCGGCGCCCAGCGCCAGGTGCGCCTTCCCGACACAGGTCAGGGCGCTGGCACCGCTCATGGATTCCGGGCCATCGGCCTTCTCGATGACCTTCAGTGCACGCTCGCAATATTCGAGCGCCTGCTTCGGCGCCTGGGTGTCCAGGGCCAGCTCGGCCAGGGGGAGCAGCACCGTCGCCATGCCCGCCCCCTCCGGGCCTTGCTCCTTCTCCATCCGCTTCAGCGCATCCAGCAGGTCGCGCCGTGCCTCGGGATAGTGGCCCGCGCTCAGGTGAAACCGACCCCGCATCGTCAGTGCCATGGAGGCGCGCGGTGTGTCCGGGCCCAGCGAACGCTGGAGACGCTCCAGGGCCTCGGTGCAGAGGGCGAGCGCCTTGTCGCTCTGGCCTGACTCGGCGGACAGCGTCGCCTGCTCCACGAGCACCTGGACGACGGAGTAGTGGTTGGGTCCACGGGTGCGCTCGAAGATGGCGCGCGCCCGCTCGAGCATGGACCACGCTTCCTCCTGCCGGCCTTCGACGCGCAGGACCATGGCGAGGTTCAGGAGAATACCCGCGAGGACGGGGGTTTCCCGGGCGTGAGACGCCTCCTGGATGGCCAGGGCCTTGCTCCAGAGGTCGACGGCCTCGGCGCGCCGGCCCACCTGTATGGCGGCCGCGGCGACCCTGTTGTAGGAGACCACGAGGTCCGGGTGGTCGGTGCCCAGCAGGCGCTTGCGCTGCTCGAGAGCCTGGAGGTGGAGCTCCAGCGACTCCTGGAAGCGGCGCTGGAGAAGGCGGATCCTGCCGAGCTGGTGGAGGAGGTTGGGCGTGCGGAGGCTGTCCGGTCCATTCCTCCTGCGCGAGAACTCCAGGCCCTGGAGTGCCTCTTCCTCCGCCTGGGTGAGGTTGCCTTGCAGCTCCCGCAGCGAAGCCAGGCGCTGGTGCAGCTCCGTCGTGATGTCCGGGATGCGCTCCCGTCCCAGCCGCTCGACGGCGGCCTGGGCGTGCCGGACGAGCTTCTCCGCCTCCGCGGGGCGGGACATCTCCTCGCCCACCACCCAGATGAGCTCCAGCCAGGCACGCGCCACGGTCTCGTCGTCACGTCCGGCCTCGGCGGCCCATAGGGCCTGATAGAGGACCTCCTCCGCCTCCTTCGGTTTGTTGGCCCCCCCGAGGAACTCGCCGTGAGCCAGGAGCACCTCCGCCTCCAGCGGCTTGTAGTCGAGCCCCTTCAGCTCCTCGAGGAGGGCCGACGTCACCGCGAGGCCCTCGGAGTGCCGGCGCGCCACGAGGTGGGCCCGGGCCTGTGCCAGCTTGTGCCGCACCGCCTCCACCCGGGGGCGGAGGTTATCGGGCGGCTGCGGGCGGCTGGAGAGCACGGGCGCGTCCCGGCAGCCGGTGAGCCCCTCGAGGGAGGCCGTCAGTTGGTCGGCGTTCTGTACCGTCAGCGCGTCCGCCTTCTCCAGGACCTCGGTCACGGCGGCGAGCTGCCAGAGCCGCGCGTCGAGGCACGCGGCCGTCTGCCAGGAGGCGCCGTCCGCGGTGTCGCTGCCCGCGGCCACGCAGGCCTCGGTCCGCAGCGTCCTCCATTGGGAGGTGTAGGCGTCCAGCGCCGTCGCGAGCCGCTCCCAGGCCGGCGGGGCGTAGGGGACGCCCGTGGCGAGGAAGGCCGCACGAACCCGCTCTCGCCGCGCGGGGCTCCAAGCAACCGCGAGCTTCTCCACCTCCTGCTCGCACCGCACCTCGCGCCGATGCGTCACCCCGTAGGCAGCGATGGCCCCCAGTACGCCGGCCACGGCCGCCGTGGCCACCACCCGGGTGAAAATCCGCCGGGGCGGGTCGAGGGCCGCCAGCAGGGACTCCATGGAAGGGAAGCGCTCTCCGGGTTCGGCTCGCAGCCCCCGGAGCACCGCGCGCCGCACCCAGGCGGGTACCTTCACCTCGCGCCCGGGTGGACGCACCCGGCCCTGTTGCATGGCCTCGGCCAGCTCCCTCAGGGTCTCTCCCTGAAAGGGGCGCATGCCGAAGAGGGCCTCGTAGAGCGCCACGCAGAAGCTGAACTCGTCCGAGCGAGCGTCCGCGCGCTGGCCCCGTAGCAATTCCGGGGCGAGGTAGGCGGGCGTGCCCAGGACGAAACCTGTCCGGGTGAGCTGCCCCATCGGATGGACAGGGGTCTCGGGGCTCGCTTGCGGCGAGGGGCCGTCCTCCTGGTGCAGCAGACGGGCGATGCCGAAGTCCGTCACGTACACCCGGCCATCCTTCCCCATGAGGGCATTGGCGGGCTTGAAGTCGCGGTGCACCAGGCCCGCCGCGTGCGCGGCCGCCAGTCCCCGCCCGGCATCCAGGAAGACCCGCAGCACCTCCCTCCAGGGATGCGGCTCCTTCATCCACTCCGCCAGCGTGGTGCCTTCCACCAGCTCCATGGCCAGGAAGATGCCGTCCCCGTAGGTGCCCACGTCATAGAGGGTGACGACGTTGGGGTGGGAGAGCCGGGCCAGCGCCTGCGCCTCGCGCAGCAGCCGCTGCTGCAACTCCTGCCGCTGGTGTCCCTCCGGACGCAACACCTTGAGGGCTACCCGGCGGCCCAGCTCCGGGTCATCCGCCGCGTACACCACCCCCATGGCCCCAGAGCCGATGCGCTCCCGTACCACGAACCGGGAGACCGTGGACCCTGGGGTGAGCAGCGGTGGGGCGTGCTCCCCGGCGAGCGCCGCCGAGGGGCTGGCGAAGGCCCGGGCGCCATCACCCGCGGCCAGCACCCACTGGCAGTCAGCACAGTGCTCCACGTGCTCCAGGACCAGACTTCGGCGCTCCTCGGAGAGCAACCCCGCGAGGAAGTCGCTCAGCGTCGTTTCTTGGGGGCACTCTTTCATTGGATGAGATTTCGAGAAGAATCCTTGTCTTCCAATGCGTCGGAGGCGGGGCACAGGCGCCACGCGAGCGACCGAAGGATTTTTTGGGACGCCGGAAAGGCCACTCCCTCTTTTACCCCCGAAATCGCCAGGAAAGCCCCTGGCCGCTTCACGCACGGAGTGGAGATGAGCCCGCCTGAATTTTTGAAGTCCACTGGTATCCCTTGCCCCGCCGTTCCTCCGTGACTGGCGGATCTGGTCCTGCTCTCGGACGGGCGGCACCCTGGGCCATCCGCCGTGCCCAGCATGTCACGGGAGGGGTTCTGGCTCGCCGGGAATGTGGGCCGTTCTCCGGCGGCCTGGGCGTAGGGGGCGCGTCCTGGGGCTCATCCCGCCGAGCACCTGTTGGAAGGGGGCTCGGGCGACGGGCGGACGACCCATTCTTGTCTGGGATTGTGAATGGGAGCCGCGAAGAAAAGAGTCTGGGGATGCAACACTTTATTCGTGAAGCCGATACATGAATCAGCTGTCAGTCATTTGTGTTTCCACTCTCTTCCTAGGAAATTCCCATGGACCATCGCATCAAGGCAGGTGACACGCTCTCTCGCATTGCGGCGAACAACAGGATCAGCATCGGTGCTCTGATGGAGGTGAATCCGCAAATCAAGAACGCGGATCACATCCAGACGGACGAGATGCTGCACATCCCAGGCATGTCGGATGGGTTTGATGACATGCGTTCCAAGGCCGGATCGTCCTCCGGTGCCGCGGGCGGCGACACCTTCACCGAGGCCGCGGCGAAGGGCGGCGGGCCGGGCAAGGTGCGCGACGACGACGGCCGCAAGTTCCCGACCTCCAAGGACGGCACGCCGATGTATCGCCAGGGTGATTCGGATTGGGGCTCGCGCACGCTGGGCTCCGGCTCCACCGTGGCTGCCCAGGGCTGTGCCATGACGGCCGCCGCCATGGCCGTCAGCAAGATTTCCGGCAAGGTCATCAACCCTGGCGAGCTCGACCGCCACCTCGACAAGAACGGTGGTTACTCGGGCAACGCCATCATCTGGGACAAGGCCGCGAAGGCCGCGGGCCTGGGCGCCAGCAAGCAGGCCTGGAGCCTCGATAAAATCAACAAGCAGATCGACGCGGGCCGCCCGGTGGTGGTCGGCGTGGACTACAAGGCGGGCGGAGACAGCAAGACCGGCACGGACCACTGGATCACCATCACCGGCCGTGGCAAGCAGAACGGCAAGCCCGTCTACTACGCCAATGACCCGGCCACCGGGAAGCAGATTACCCTGAGCGCGGATGGCAAGCAGCTGAAGGGCGGGCCCAAGGGTTACAAGACGACGGGCGAGCTGGTGACGTTCTCCGGCGGCGAGCCGAAGGCCAACAATCCGGCGCGGACGGCCGATGCGAAGGACACGGGTGGCACGAAGTCGTCGCAGGACGCGAAGGGGACGGACAAAGCCGGTTCGGTGAAGGGCAACAACGACCTGAGCGGCTTCTCGTCCAACAAGTACGACAACATCATCAAGGTGATGTCGAAGAAGTACAACGTGCCCGCACGTCTCATCAAGGCCGTCATCCAGGCGGAGTCGGGCTTCAACCCGAACGCCACCTCACCGGCGGGCGCCAAGGGATTGATGCAGCTCATGCCAGAGACGGCGAAGGGACTGGGCGTCAAGGTCCGCTCGGATCCCCGCCAGAGTATCGAGGGCGGTACCAAGTACCTGTCTCAGATGCTCAAGCGCTACAAGGGCGATGAGCGCCTGGCGCTGGCCGCGTACAACGCGGGCCCGGGCAACGTAGACAAGTACAAGGGAGTGCCTCCGTTCTCGGAGACCCAGGCCTACGTGAAGAAGATCCTGGGTTGGTACGACGGCGCGGGCCCCTCGGCGTAGCCCCCGTCCCGCCTCACACCTCCAGTTTCAGTCACCCAGGTGGGTCCATCACTCGCCTGCGATTCTCAACACCCCCGTCGTTCTTCATCCAAGAAAGAGGAATCACCATGGAAGTCTCCGTTTCCGCCAAGAAGAACACCGTCTCCCTCAAGCCGCTCCAGTCGTCCACCGCCAGCTCGAAGATGGGTCCAGCGAAGTCGGATCAGAAGTCCAAGGAGAAGCCCAAGGGCTACTCGACCCGGGACACCTTCGTCGACGGCCCCAAGGAGACCAAGAAGACCTCCAGCGGCAAGGACAAGAAGCTCGACAAGCTCCTCGACGCCGCCAAGGGGCAGATTGGCTACAAGGAGGGGCGCAACAACAGCAACAAGTTCACGAAGGAGATGACTGGCAAGAATGGTCAGGCGTGGTGCGCGGACTTCGTGAGCTGGGCGGCGAAGGAGGCGGGTCTGTCGAAGCCGAAGTCTTCCCTCGCGCAGGGTATTGCCGATCAGCTCGAGGCGAAGGGCCAGTGGAAGGGACGCCACGATCCCAAGAAGGGCGATGCGGTCACCTTCCAGTGGAATGGAAACTCCAAGAAGCCCGCGGACCACGTCGGCATCGTGGAGAAGGTCTTCGAGAAGAACGGCCAGAAGTACATCACGTATATTTCTGGTAACTCCAGCGACAGCGTCGCCCGGCGCACGATGCCTTGGAATGACAAGGCCATCATGGGTTACGGGACGATGATCTCGTAGGGCTCTTCCCGCGCGCATCCCCCGTACACGTATCGGAGTGCACCATGGCAAAGGTATCTCCTTCCCCGAAGCAGTCCACAACTCCCCCCAAGGTTCAGGCGACTCAACCTCCAGAGCCGAAGCCATCCAACAAGACCCGGGAAGCCAAGACGGGTGAGAAGCCCCCACATCAGCGCGACGGTGTGGATTCTTCGGCTCCGGACTATTCCAAGCTGGGAGTTCCGAATCCGCAGCCCAACCCGTCTCCCACTCCTCCTCCGGCGTCCAAGCCGGATACCCCGACCGCCAAGCCTTCGCCGCAGCCCGGTCCCCAGGCCACGCAGCCCCCGCCGGCTCCACCGACCCCGACAGAAAAACCAACATCGAAATCGAATACCAAGGAAAAGGCCAAGGATGCGCCGACGGGCACCGAGGCCGCGGCTTTGTTGAAGGATCCGAACCGGTACCCGGGCCCATTCGGGCGTGACCTCCGGGCGACCGACTTCGTCGAAACGGTTCGCGCGCACCAGAACGACCCCGCGTTCCTGAAGGACCTCTACAAAGGATTGGGTGACAAGGAGTCCGAGGCACTTTTCAAGCACGGTGCCAATCAGGTGGCCGCCCACCACACCTTCAGCAATTCCGGCGAACAGGTCGCCGCGCTGAAGGCCCTGGCCACGAGCACCCACCAGCTTCCGCCCGCTGTCGCCGACAAGATCGCCAAGGACGCGGCGGCGGCCAACGCCAGCCACTTCCTGACACCGGTGCTCAAGCAGCCGGAGGCAAGTGAGTCCATCCGCCGCACCTATCTGGACACGGCGGTGGCGACCGTCGAAAAGAGCAAGTCCGCCATTGAGGCGCAGAAGTTCACGGATGTGCTCGCGTCCGACCCCAAGCTGGTCGTGGACTACGCGGAAAAGCTGGGGAAGGGCCTGCCGGAGGGCAAGGGGGAGGACAGGCTGTCCAACATCCTCAAGACGGCGCTGAGCCGGCCTCCCTTCGACGTCGGGAAGTCGCATCTGGCGGGCTCGCGGCAGGATGGTGCCCAGAAAATCCTCCGCCAGCTCGCGGACAAGCAGGGCCCTCGGTATGACGACCTCAAGACGAGGGTCTTCCGCGATGCCGCCTCGCTGCTGGGAGAGGACGGGGCCAGGCCCGATCGCAAGGCCCTGGTGGAGGATCTCACCCGGCTCTTCAAGAGCGACGCCAAGGGCATCATCCAGCGCCTGAACAACAACAAGGTGGGGAACGATCCCTCGGACCCGTCGGGCAATGCCCTGGGCAACTTCCTCCGCGCGGGGCTCTTCGACAGTGACTCGAAGAACAAGGAGCTCGGGTCCTTCGTCACGAAGCAGCTCATTCCCAAGCTCCGCCAGGAGATGTTCAATCCCAGCACCCTCGGGGGGGCCAACGAGCCGGCCTCGCCCAACAAGCAGTCCGCGCGAGCGTTGGGGGACCTCGTGGGGGCTCTGCACCAGGGATTCGTCAAGGCGGTCAAGGACGCGGGCAAGGACATAGATACCATCAAGAGCCACGCGGACACCCTGTTCAGCGTGGTGACCGAACTCTCGCCGGGGTTCACGAAGACCGCCCTCACCGCCGCGAAGAACTCGCTGGTGAATACGATTTCCAATTTACTGGGTGGGGACACGGACAAGCTCAAGAATGGGATCATCAAGGAACTGCGGAACCAGACCGAGGAGGGATTCCGGGACTTCTCCGACATGAGCACCCAGGCTCAGAACCTGGTGAGCGAGTACAGCCAGGCGGTCACCCGGACCATCGAATACGGCGAGTACTGAGCGAAGTGCTGGCGTGCATGCCGCCCCTTGGTGATTGGAGACGAGGGGCGTGCCCGGCACTGATTTTTTTTGGGACGTCGGCCGGGACATTCCCTCTTTACCCCCGAAAGCCCGGGCAGTCCCCGGCCGCCTCACGTTTGTCCTCGAGTCCTCGAGCTTCATCCATTCCTTGTTGGGCCCTGTCATGTTCTCTCCTCCTCCCGTTCTTGGCACAGGCTCAAAAGCCTCCAGGGCGATGAAGTCCCTGGACAACCGCTCGGCCAGACAGGGGTCCAACGCCACGATCAGCCGCGTGCGCGTGGGAACCATCAACCACATCCGCATCGGTGGCATCATCGATGAGACGTTCCCGCTGACGTCTTCCTCGCCAGACCTCGGTGGGCTCATCATCGTCGACCTCGGCCGGGTGGAGCGCATCAGCTCCTTCGGCGTGCGGCGGTGGATGGAGTTCGCCAGCAAGCTGCCCCCCGAGGGCCTCTCGCTCTACGTGGTCAACGCGCCACCGGTGGTGGTGGACCAGCTCAATATGGTGGAGGGCTTCGCCGGTGTGGCTCGGGTGCTGTCGGTGCTCGCGCCCTACATGTGCCGCGCCTGCGGGGAAGACCGGCTGCGCGTGGTGGATCTGCAGTCGGAGGCGCTCTTACTCACCGGGGGCCAGGCCCCCGAGCACTCCTGCCCGGTATGCGCTGGAAAGCTGGAGTTCGCGGAACCGCCGGGCGAATTCTTCGACTACGTCAAGCGCCAACAGTTCGGCACGGTGGACCCGGTGGTGATGCGCTACCTGCGCGCCACGGCGCCCAGTGCGCCTGGCCCGCTCGTCACGCACCTGAAGATCGTCCAGGACGACATCACGTACATCACCGTGGCCAGCGAGCTGAAGGAGAGCCTGAACGTGCGCCGGCTGGCTTCGGGCCTGGAGGGGCGTGTCGCGTTCGACTTCGCTCACGTCACCCAGGTGGAGCCCGAGGCGATTCCCAGGCTGGAGCAGGTGCTCGCCCTGGCGGCGCAGGGAGCCAGGGAGGTGGTGCTGTGCCGGGTGCCTCCACCGGTGCTCGGCGCGCTGACACGCTTCTCCAAGCCACTCACCGTGCCGATCGGCACGCTGTGGCTGCCGTGCGAGTGCCGCAACTGCGGCCATCAGCACCACCAGCGCGCGCTGGCCTCCGAGTACTTGACCCGGTTGCGCGCCAATGCCAGCCTCGAGCGCGAGTGCCCCATCTGCGGAGGGGCCGCGCGCCTGCCCTCCATTCCCCGGTTGGTGCCGCTGCTCAACCGCTCGTCGCTGGTGGAGCAGCCGCTGGAGGACCTCGAGGCGCTCGAGCCGCGCGCCCTCAGCCAGTACCTCTTCGGCTCCTCCCGGCTGGACGCGAACACCCAGGGCAACAGCCCGGACATCAATAATTCCATTGGCGCCACCCGTCTGCGAATCATCCGCCGGCTGGGCCAGGGCGGCATGGCGGAGGTGTTCCTCGCCAGGCAGGTGGGCGTGAGGGGGTTCGAGAAGTTCGTGGTGATGAAGAAGGTCCTCCCTCAGTTCGCGGAGAACGCCGAGTTCGTCGACATGCTCTTCGCCGAGGCGCGGGCCAACGCGCGCCTCACGCACCCCAACGTCGTGCAGACGTTCGACGTGGGCATGTCCGACGGCGTGGCCTACATCCTCATGGAGTACGTCCGCGGCCCGGACCTCAAGAAGCTGATGAACGAGCTGCGGCGCAAGGGCCTCGCGCTGCCCATGGAGCACGCGCTGCGCATCGTCGCCGAGACGGCTGCGGGCCTGCACTACGCGCACGGCTACGTGGACCCGGCCGGCGTGCCCCACCCGGTGGTGCACCGTGACGTGAGTCCCCACAACATTCTCATCTCGCTCGACGGCGCCATCAAGCTGAGCGACTTCGGCATCGCCAAAGTGCAGGGCGAGGAGAACACCGGGGTGGGGGAGCTGAAGGGGAAGATTTCCTATATCTCGCCCGAGGCCGCCGCGGGCCGCCCCCTGGACGCGCGCAACGACGTGTTCGCCCTGGGGGTGGTGCTCTTCGAACTGCTCACCGGCCAGCTGCCCTTCAAGCGCGACCATGACGCGGCCACGCTCAGCGCCATGCTGAGTGAGCCGCCCCCCGTGCCGTCGCGGCTCAATCCCAACATCCCCCAGGATGTGTCGGAGCTCATCCTGCGCGCCCTGGTGAAGGATCCGGCGCGCCGTACGCCCTCCGCCGCGGCCATGCGCGAGGAGATAGAGGCGGTGATGGCCCACCACCGGCTCAACTCGTCACCGGCGGCGGTTGCCCGGTTCTTCAAGACCACGCTGGGTGAGCGGCTCGCGGAGTTCGGCTCCACCGGCAACGGACCTCCCAGTCCGCCTCGCCCCGTCGCGGCTGACGAGGACGAGCGCACCGAGGTCTACCGCCCCATGGCCTCCGCCGCGACCATGCCGACATGTCCGGTTCGTCGGCCCGAGCCCGCGCGGCGGCCCGTCGTGGCTCCGGCTCCGGTCATTGCCGCGGAGAGACCCTCCGCTCCCAGGCCCGCGCCGGTCGAGTGGGTCGTCATGAGTGTCGTCGGGCTCCTGGCTCGCTGGCGGGGTCGGAGGGATGGCTCCCAGGGTTCTCTCGGGTGAGCCTGCTCCAGGAGGGGAGGGCTCAGGTATCTGCCTTGGGACTCGCGGGATCCCCGGCATCCATCGCCTTCTTCTCCGGCTTCTTGTCCTTGAGGGTGCCCAGGCTCGTGCTCCACCACTCCGGGCACAACACGAGGAAGAAGCCACCAAACACCACGATTCCCACCAACGAGACCAGTATCACTTCCATGGGGTCCTCTCACTCCTTCTCGACGTCAATCATTGTCATCATGCCGGCCTCGGCATGTTCGAGGATATGGCAGTGCATCATCCAACTGCCGACATCCGTGGGGACGAGCGCGATGTCCACCTCCTCGCGTCCGTGGACGAGGACGGTGTCGCGGAAGAACGGCTCCTCCACCGGCACGCCATCGCGCGCGAGCAGCCGGAAGAACATCCCGTGCAGGTGGATGGGGTGCAGGCGCGCCGACTCGTTCACGTACCGCAGCCGGTAGAACCGGCCCTGCTTCAGCGTCAGGCCCGGTTCGTGTGCGTGCGCATGCCCGGCGAAGGCCTTGCCGTCGATGGTCCACTCGATACCCAGGGGGCCTCCACTCCGCGCATTCAACCGGAAGGTGTGGTGCTCCGGCACCTCGAGCCCCACCTTCCAGTCGGGCACGTGTGAGCGTGCCGGCGAGCCAAAGGCCGGGGTGTCCACCACGTCGCCTTCGAGCACGATGTCCGCCAGGTGGTTGGGTTGACGCGCGTAGAACCGGTCGAAGATGCGAAGGGGCGCCCCCGAGAGCTGGTTGAAGGTGAGGTCGATGTCGACGCGGTTGCCGGGGGCGAGCTCGAAGCCCGAGGGGTCGATGGGCGCTCGCAGGTACATCCCATCCACCGCGATGAGCCTGGCGTGGAGGCCCGAGAAGTCCGGAGCCACCACGCGCCCATTCGAGGCATTGAGCAGGCGCAGGCGGACGCGCTCGCCCGGGCGCACGCGCAACACCTCGTCGGTCCGACCGTTCACCGTGATGACGTTGCCCCACCGCCCGTCATGCGCGAGGTCATGCCGGGTGTTGAAGCGCGGGAAGATCTGCCGCGTCTCATCGAGCAGCCAATCGTCGATGACCCACACGACGTCGCGGCTGTAGGGCGGCGGCTCGGCGTCCTCGACGATGAGCACGCCATAGAGACCGCGCTCCACCTGCTCGCTGCTGCGCACGTGCGGGTGGAACCAGAAGGTGCCGGCATCCTTCGGGGTGAACTCGTAGACGAACGTCTCTCCCGGCTGCACCGGCGGCTGGGTGGCGTGGGGCACGCCGTCCATGGCGTTGGGCAGCCTCACGCCGTGCCAGTGGATGGTCGTCTCTTGTGGCAGCCGGTTGGTGAACCGGACCCGTAGCGTCTCGCCCAGGCGGATGCGCAACCGGGGCCCCGGCACCTGGCCGTTGTAGGCCCAGACGCGCAGGGACTGGCCGTCGATGAGTGGCACCTCGGTAGGTTCGGCCACGAGGTCGAAGGTGCGCACCGTGCCGTGGGGACGGGCCTCCAGCGGATAGGCGCCTGCGAACTCGCGAAGGGCCCGCTCGGCCTGGGACGGCTTCTTCCCTCCTGATTGGCAGGAGGGCGGAAAGAGGAGGAGGAATGCGGCGGCCGCGAAGGCCCGCGCGCACCCGGAAGGTGTCAACACGTGAGTCGAGCTCCAGGGCAGAAGGGACTGGCTGGCCGGAGCGGAAAAGCGTGCCCGGCCCCTCAAGGCTTTCGAGAGGAAGAGGGGCAGCGCGGCGCGAACACCCCGGGCCACTCCTCTCCCGTCCGGCGCGGCACTCGGCGCGCGCCGGGAAAGCTCAAATGAGGAGCGAGCGGACTCGGAGGAAGACGGGTGGCCCCTGGGCTTGGGGCGTGTCCCAGAGGGCGAGCGATAGGCGATTGCCACTCTCGGGAGCCTTGGAGGTGGGCCACGCCGACGGGGCCGGTGGGACCGCGAGCGGGGAGGCGTGGCTGGAGACGTCCACGAGGGCCGGCGCGGGGATGTCCCGGTCCAGCGCGTCGCAGCAGTCCTTCCGCAACGTCTTCTCGTCGTGCGAGGCCTTTTCAGCCTTCTTCTCTTCGTGTGGGCACTGGCAGGCGGTGCTCGTCCTCGCCTGCTTCGGGCAGAAGTGCGGCAAGCCTACTCCGCTGGCGATGGCCTGCCAGCCGAGGAGAAGGGCGAGCGTGAAGATGCGGAGAGCCAGTGACACGGTGCCTTCCCTATACGTGGGTCGAATGCCGGTCGCAACTGGAAGGCCAGGGCGGCGCTCCTGGGAGCGGAAACGAACACTTCTCTTCCCACGGCCACCGGAACAGGATGCCAGAGGATGTCTTCTCGTGTCTTCCCCAGGCCCCGCTGTCTCCGCTGCAACCTCCCGTTGCACCTGTGCCTGTGTGCCGAGATCCCCCGGGTGGAGACGCGCACCCGTTTCCTCATCCTCCAGCACGTGGTGGAGATTCCGAAGAAGAGCAACACCGGGCGGGTGGCCGCGTTGGCCCTCGCGAATGCCGAGCTGCTCACCTATGGCGTACAGGCCGGGTCATTCGACACCGCCCTGCTGTCCGAGCCTGGCACCTGGCTGCTCTACCCCGATGGCCCCACCGCGCCGCAGGACGCCCCCATGCCGAGCCGGTTGGTGGTGCTGGACGCGAGCTGGTCGCAGGCGCGGCGGATGACCCAGCGGCTTCCCGCGCTGCGGGCACTCCCCCGGCTGGTGTTGCCGCCGCCCGCGCCCGGGATGCTCCGGCTCCGCGATCCCACGCACCCGTCCGGGATGTCCACCCTGGATGCCATCGCCCGCGCGGTGGCGGTGCTCGAGGGACCGGAGGCGGCGGCGCCGCTGGAGCGACTGGCCGCGCTCAGGGTGCAGCGGATCGCCGAGTGCGGGACGTTGAACTGAGCCGCCTGGGACGGAGGTCAGGCACTTCGTGCCGGCCGCCGCCGTCTCCTCCTCTTCAACGGAACGCCCGCGGCTCGTCCTCCGAGCTCTCGCAGAACCCGTGCGCGAACACCGTTCTCCAGACGCAGCTCCTGCATGATCGTGTGCGCCTGCCGGGCACCCTGCGGGTGGCGCAGCGCCTCGCCGAGCCGTTCGACGACATCGAGCCGCAACGCCACGGTACCGAACACCTCATACCCGAAGGCTCGCGCGTCCCGGCCGCCAAACCCGGCGACATCGACAGCCGGTTCTCGCGGAACGCCCTTGGGTGAGGGCACCTGAAGGAACAGCGCCGTCAGCATGCAGCGCCGCTCGAGCGCGGGCGGTGCGAGCGCCTCGGCGACGTAGAGGAATCGCTGTCCCTCTCGGACGCCCAGTGCCCTCAAGCGCTCGCGTGCCTCATCGTCCAGGATCCGCCACTGCTCGCGCGCCTCACCCTGGGTAATCACGCCCAGCCCCTCGGCCAGGCGGTAGGCGAGTCCCCGCATCGCGGCGGAGCGATCCCCTCCGGTGAGGGCCTCGGCCGGAAAGCCTCCCATGGCTTCGGTGACGAGGTCCCGCGCCAGCGCCACCAGACGGCGCTCGAGCCGCCGCCTCGCGCCTCCGGTCCAGACCTCCGGCTCCGTGAGTGCGATCTGCGGTGAGCGCCGGTCCTTTCCGCGAACCAGACGGGCCAGCGGCTGCCCCTCGAACGAGATGTTTCCCAACGCGTCCACCTGGAAGGCCTCATGCGTCGCGTCGACCACCTGCTGGACGAACTGCTCCTCCGTCACCGCGGCACCGGTGGCGCCCGGCACCTCCCCCAACAGGAGCCCCAACCTGGCGAAGGGGCTGTCCGACCCGGCGGCGGCTTGGGGGGTGGCTCTCACGAAGCGGCGTGCGCTCCTGCGTGCGGCCCGCTGAACGAAGCGCTCCACGAGCCGCTCGTGAAGGGCGTCACCCAATGCGTCCTCGATGTGGCGGGTGCGCTCCTGCCACTGCTCCGCGTCGTGGATCCAGCTCGAACGATGACTGATGTACGTCCAGATGCGGATGGCGGCCAGCCGGTCCATCAGCGTGTGGATGTCTCCGGAAACATCGTCGAGCGGCGACACCTGTCTGGCCAGCCAGTCATGCTCCAGCTTCCCGTCACCCGCGGAGAGCTGAAGGAAGGTCTCACGCAACAGCGCGACGTGCTGACCGAAGAGCCCCTTGCGGAAATCCGGAATCTGGCAGACCTGCCACAGCAACTCGACCGTGGCCCGGTCGGTGGCCACCTCTCGAATGGCTGGAACGTGCGAGAGCTCCTTGAGCGCATCGAAGTCGTCCGCGCGTTCCACCCGGACGAAGGCACTGTGGTTCGGTGCTCGCGACAACGAATCGAGCAGGGACTCCGGGCTCGAGAAATCGAGCGTCGCATTGCGCCAGATGAGACTTCGTACCGACGGGAACCGATGGGACTCGATGGCCGACACGACTCGCGGATGCAGCTCGGGCAGCGTGTTCAGCGTTCCGAAGCTCCCGTCGTTCAGGTGGCGCCCCGCGCGGCCCGCGATCTGGGCCAGCTCGTCCGGGAAGAGCTCCCTCTGCTCGGCACCGTCGAACTTGGAGAGCGCCGCGAAGGCCACGTGGTTGAGGTCGAGGTTCAGGCCCATCCCGATGGCATCGGTGGCCACGAGGTACTGAACCTCCCCGGCCTGGTACATCGCCACCTGGGCATTGCGCGTCCTCGGGGAGAGCGCTCCCAGCACCACGGCGACACCGCCCCGGAGCCGGCGCAACGCCTCGGCTAGCTCGTACACGCGGTCCGCGGAGAACGCGACCACGGCCGAGCGCGGAGGAAGGCTCTTCAGGGACCGGCTCCCGGAATGGCGGAGCTGGGACAGGCGGGTCGCGCGCTTCAACGATACATGGGGGATGAGCGCCTGGACCATCGGCCGCATCGTGTCCGCGCCGAGGAACCAGGTCTCCCGGCGTCCACGCGCATGGAGAAGTCGATCGGTGAAGACGTGCCCGCGTTCCCGGTGGGCGGCGAGCTGGATCTCATCCACGGCGAGGAAGTCGACCGGTCGATCGGTCGGCATCGCCTCGACCGTGCAGATCCAGTAATCGGGGCGAGGAGGTAGGCGCTTCTCTTCACCCGTCATCAATGCGACCCGCCCCTCGCCCACGCGAGCGGTCACCCGGTCGTAGACCTCACGAGCGAGCAGTCGGAGTGGGAGCCCCATCATGCCCGTTTCGTGCTCGAGCATGCGCTCGATGGCACGGTGGGTCTTCCCCGTATTCGTAGGCCCCAGCTCCGCCACGACGACAGATGACCGGCTGGATGGGCTGAAGTTCATTGGCGGATTCTAACCTCGACCCACGCCTTCCGCCCTGGGGTTCGCCCACCTGGAAGCCGGGCTCGGCGACTTCTCCAGCACACGAGACCGGGGAGATGTTTCCGCGTGGTGCGCGGATCGACGCCTCCGAGCACCGTGTTGCCCCGGACCATCGGTGAGAGGAGCATGAAACCGTTGTTGATGAGCGGTCCCACAGGCACTCTCCGCTCGAAGCGAGGAGCAGTGATGATGAAATGGATGGCTGTCTTTTTCGGGACACTTGTCGCGGCGACCCTCACCGCGAGCGGCACGGCCCGCGCCGACGCGGCGGGTGACAAGGTGCTCGCCGCCATGGACGCGGCCATGAACCGCGCCAAGACCCTGACCTTCGAGTACGAGGTCATCAACCAGGAGCCCGGCAAGGCGGAGCGGAAGCTGGGGATGACGGTCAAGCTCAAGGGAGACAAAAGGCTCGGCGAGTTCCTCGCCCCCGCGGACATGAAGGGGACCAAGGTCCTGATCATTTCTCCGACGCAAATGTATGTCTTCCTGCCCGCTTTCGGGAAGGTCCGGCGCATCGCCAGCCACACCGCCGATCAGGGCTTCCTCGGCCTCGCCTTCAGCCAGGACGACATGGCCACGACGTCGTACAGCGGCGCCTACACCGGACGGATCGCCTCGGAGACGCCGACGCAGTGGAAGCTCATCGCCACGCCCAGGGCCGGCCAGGCGACGACGTACTCGAAGATCCAGCTCACGGTGAACAAGGACAAGACCTTGCCGAGCGAGCTACGGTACTCCAACGCGGCGGGCACGAACATCAAGACCGAGACCCGCTCCAATTACACCTGCGAGGGAAACGTCTGCAGCCCGACCGAGCTCAAGATGGTCGACAACACCAGGGGCAATTGGACCAGGCTTGTCCGCAAGAGCTGGAAGGTGAACGAGACCATCGCCGACGACGTCTTCTCGGTTCGCAGCCTGGGCGAGTGAGCCGACGACGCCATCTACGGGCGGCGCGCTTCATCACCGGCCGCTCCATTCCCACCCGCCGGGTCGCGAGCCGCATCGTCCAAGGCATCCGGCGCAACTCCGCCCGGGTCCTCATCGGACTCGATTATCATCTCATCGATTGGCTGGCACGGTTGTCACCCGACCTGTCCCAGGCGGTGACAGCGCGGCTGTCCCAGCGGATGCCCTTCTGAGGTTCTTGAGCTCGGCGGTGTCTCCCACGAAGGACTCGCGCGTGGCTTCGGCTCTGCCCCCGTTTGGGGGAGCCAAGAGAGCCGGCGTCCGGGCGCGAGCTCGAGCAACTGGTCCGATGGCAGGGTTGGTCGGAATAAGGTGACGGGAAAAGTAGGTAACAGCAAGCAACCATGCTGGAGACGACCTGCTGCCCACCAGAAGAGCAGCCGACGAAGCGGAGGCGAGT
>NZ_JANKBZ010000054.1 GCF_024623785.1 Archangium lipolyticum | reverse complement strand
GTCTCGGGGGTCCACCTCGGCCATGCTTCTGCTACACCACGTCTGCCGTCCCCTTGTCCAGCACCACTTCTCCGGTCACCTCCCCTCTGCCTCCTCATCAACCGAGCCTGGGCGGTGAACGGTTACCGCTCAAGAACTCACACGGTGCGAGACACAAGCAGGAAGCCATACGAAAAGAAGAGAAGTTCGCATCCATTGCGAAGGACGAGTACCTCACCCTCAAGGCGCGTCTGGACACGCTCCCCAGCGCGGATGGTTCGTTCCTGGACTACTTGAAGATCTACGACGCCCAGCTCCTGGAGGACGCTCGCGCCATCCAGAGCCTCGCGAAGTACCTGGGGAGGCACAAGCTGCGCCCGCACTACAAGGCGCTGCTCGAGGCGTACGAGGCCGAGAAGCGCGGGCAGGGCTTGCGTGACATGGGTATCATCCAGTTCTTCGATACCTACGTTCACGACTCCCTGGCCGCATTCGTCAAGGACTCGACCCTGCCTTCGGATCCCCGGGTCATCTACATCGGTGGTGACGACAAGCTGCGCTACGCCGTGAACCAGCCTCTGGGTCAGGGGTTCCCCACCTCCGCCGTCGGTTGAGCGCCCCTGTCCCAGTCACCTCAGCCCGCGATGCCGGGCTTGATGACGCGCTGCCAGGTGAGGCTCGTCTGCTTGCGCGCGAGCCGGTCCTGACGCCGCTGCTCGGCCTCGCGGAAGGCCTCCTGCTCCTGCTCCGTCTCCAGCTTCAGCGGCGGCACCGGAACCTTCTTGCCGTCCGCCGTGAGCGCCACGAAGGTGAGCAGGGCGCTCGTGGTGAGGTGCTTGTCCCCGGTCATCGGGTTCTCCGCCGTCACCGTCACGCCCACCTCCATCGACGTGCGGAACGTGGCGATCACTCGCGCGTGCAGCGTCACGTTCCAGCCCACCTTGATGGGGGCGTGGAAGTGCAAATCATCCATGGACGCGGTGACCACTACCTGCCGGCAGTGGCGCTGGGCGGCGATGGCGCCGCACACGTCGATCCACTCCATCACCTTGCCGCCGAACGCCGCGTTCACCGGGTTGGCGTCCGAGGGAAGGATCATCTGCGTCATCACCACTTCGGAGTCGCGGGGGCTCTTGGGGGCGAGCTCGGACACGTGCAACCTCAGGCGAGGAAGGTGGAGACCCGGTCCAGGAACTCCTCGCGTCCCCGGCCGATGCGGATGTCCTGGTTGGTCACGTCCAACACCAGGCAGTCCACTCCGTATTTGTTCTGCAACACCATGGGGAAGGTCGCGTAGTAGCCGTTGAGCCCTCGCAGGAATCCCTTCTCGATTCCCTTCTCCTCCTCGCGGCCCCGCTCCCGGATGCGCCCCAGCAGCACGTCCAGGTTGGGCACGTCGAAGTAGATGACCTTGTCCGGTCTCCCCAGGTTGCGCGTCAGGCGTTGGAAGTACTCGAAGTACAGGTCCAACTCCTTGTTCGTCATGTGCCCCAGGCCGTGCAGGTACTTGGCGAAGATCTCCGGATCCTCGTACAGCGTCCGGTCCTGCACGCAGCTCTTCTTCACCGAGTGGATGAGCTCATGGTGCTCGACGCGCCGGATGAGGAACTCGAGCTGGAGCGTGAAGGACCACCGCCCCATGTTGGCGTAGTAGTCCTTGAGGAAGCGGTTGTCGATGACGGGCTCGTCGAAGAGCTCGAAGCCGAAGGTCTGGCTGATGATCTTCGCTGCTGTCGTCTTGCCCGCGCCGATGTTGCCCGCCAGTGCCACGAAGCGCTTGGAGCGCGGGGCGCGCAGGCGCCGCACCGTGTTGCGCGCGGGAGCCTCGGGGGCAGGCGGCACGGGCGGCTCGGAGGCCAGGGCCGGCTCGGGCACGACGAGGTTCTGCGCGGCTTCGGGAGTCGCCGGGGCCTTCGGAGCACGCTTGCGCGGAGGAGTGCGGGGCATACGGGCCATGGGCTTAGCGCGGGTTTTGCCGCTCGTCCAAGACCTGGCGCAGCAGATCCGGTCTGTCGGTCATGATGCCACCGACCCCCTCGGCCACCAGCTGCCGCATCTCGTCGGGCTCGTCCACCGTCCACACGTTGAGCCACTTGCCGTGGGCGTCCACCGCGCGCAGGAGCGCCTCGTCCACCAGTCGCATGTCGCCAAAGTACAGGGGCATGTCCAGGACGGTGTAGCGCCGGTCGTCCGGCGGTTGCTCGCCCGCCCGCACCGCCAGCACGAAGGCCGCCAGCGCGTCGCGCGGGTAGAAATGGCACGCGTCCGGCATCACCCGGGCCATCCGCTCGCCCACCTCGTCCAGCTCGCTGCCCACGCACACCCGCTCCAGGGCGCCCTCCTCGCGCAGCACCTGGAAGAAGGCATCCTCGATGCCCGGCACGTCCGGCTTCACCTCGATGTTGAAGTGCAGGTCCGGGAAGGCCCGCAGCGCCTCGCGCAGGGAGGGCATGCGGATTCCCTGGTCCCGGAAGGGGAAGGTGCGGCCCCCGTCCCGGGTGAAGCAGTAGCCGGCGTCCAGGCTCTGGAGCTCGGCCAGCGTGTGGTCCGCGATGGCTCCCTGTCCGTTCGTGCATCGCTCCAGGGTGGCGTCGTGGGCCACCACCAGCTCTCCGTCCCGGGTGAGGTGCACGTCCGTCTCCAGCATCCGGGTGAGGTAGCGCTCCACCGCCATGCGGAAGGCGGCCAGGGTGTTCTCGGGCGCGAGCAGCGAGCCTCCCCGGTGGGAGATGTGCAGGGTGGGGGAGAGGCCGCGGAAGAAGGGATGCGCTGGCAGGGGCATGGCGGTGGGGCTCCCAGGGCTGCGAGATGACGTCGGAGTGACTACCCAACACGTGAGGCGTCATCCGGTCGAATGTGTCACGGAGGTGTCTGGCCCCTTGCTTGCGGGGGTCCGCGACCCACCGGTATAAGACCCGACATCCGAGGCCGGAGGCGCGCGACTTCTCTAGGAGGACGGCGCCGGAAAATCCACAGGAGACGTCACCGTGATTCCTCTGCGCAAGCTCCCCGGCGCGGCGGCCCTGGTTGCCACCCCCCTGGCCCTGGCCGTTGGATGTAGTGGCGGGTACATGGCGGATGACGAGGACCCCTCCGGCACGCCGGGCTGTGCCGGGGTGTGCAGCGTGGATGGCGGTGCCGGAATGGATGGTGGCGCCTCCCCGCGCGATGCCGGCATGCAGGCCGACGCCGGCGCCCCGCCCACCGTGGTGATGACCATCGCCGAGGCCCGCAGGACGCCTTTCGATGGACGCGTCCGGGTCAAGCTCGAGGGCGTGGTCATCCACACCGTGGAGTCCCCGGACCATGGCCCGCGGAGCGACGCGGGCACCCCCGTGAGGTTCTGGGTGGTGGATCCCGCCCGGCCCACGCAGGGCCTCTGGGTGGAGAAGTCCCCTACGGATCTCCCCACGGACTTCGTGCCCCAGGTGGGGCAGTACGTGGACATCACCGGGTGGATGCAGGCCGGGGCCGGCGACGAGCAGCTTGAGGGCTACCGCGCGCGCATCGCCAATCCGCGCGTCTTCGACAACTCCCTGGGCCGGTTGGAGATCCGCCTCATCGACACCCTGCCGGTGCCCGCCGACAACCGCGCTCCTCCGGGCTTCGGCGCGGCGGATGGGGGTTGGCTCCGTCCCAACCCGGAGCTCCTCGGCACGCGCGTGTACGTCCCCGGCCCCCTGGTGATGACCGACCCCTCGCCCAGCGCCTTCCCCCACGTCCCGGCCCTCTCGAATGGTTCCGCCTTCAACGGCTTCGAGGTCTCGGGTGGCATCCTGGTGAGCAGCCGGAACACCTCCGGCCCCAGCCCCACGGACGGCGGCCCGGCGCGCTGCGACTGGCAGGACCTCGTGCGCGGCGACGGGGGCGTCGTCGTCTTCCCCAACGGCATCCGCGGCGTGTGGGATACCTACACCTATGTTCCCTGCCAGGACGGGGGGACCGAGGACCTCGCCACGTGCCCCAAGGATCCGGCGGGGGGCCGGGTGCCCGGGACGGAACTGCCAGACGGTGGTTTCGGTAACGCCTTCACCCACGTCCTCCTGCCTCAGGATTGTGACAGAGACCTCGCCGGTGTGTGGGACGCGGGGGGTTAGCCAGTCGTCTCCCACATTCTTCCACCCCACCATTCAAGTGGTAAATGCGGGTAGGCTCTGGAAGAAGCTCCAGGCCTTGTCATCGCCCGATTCCCAGGGGGATCCCATTCCCGAGAACTCTCCCCAGATCGCCACCCCTTTCGGCAAGTACGTCCTCATCAAGCGGCTCGCGATGGGGGGAATGGCGGAGCTCTTCCTCGCGCAGGCGCCCCCCAGGTCCGAGCTGGTGGTCATCAAGCGCATCCTCCCGTACCTCACGGAGGAGCCCGAGTTCGTCCAGATGTTCCTGGACGAGGCCCGCATCGCGGCGCAGCTGCACCACCCGAACATCGTCCAGGTGTTCGAGCTCGGGAAGATCGGTGACAGCATCTTCATCGCCATGGAGTACGTCGAGGGCGCGGACCTGCGGCGCATCCTCGCGGAGGAGACGAAGTTCACCGCCGCGGTGCCCTACGCGGTGGCCTCGCGCATCTGCGCCCAGGTGGCCGCGGGTCTCGACTACGCGCACAACTCCAAGGGCGTGGATGGCCGTCCCCTCGGCCTCATCCACCGCGACGTCAGCCCGCAGAACGTCATGGTGGCCTATGACGGCTCGGTGAAGCTGGTGGACTTCGGCATCGCCAAGGCCGAGGCCCTCGCCGAGCGCAGCAAGCCGGGCGTCATCAAGGGCAAGTTCCTCTACCTGTCGCCCGAGGCGGTGATGCAGGAGCGGTTGGACCACCGCGCGGACATCTTCGCGCTGGGGACGATGCTCTACGAAATCACCACCGGGCGCTCGCCCTTCAGCCGTCCGACGACGGAGGCCATCCTCTACGGCATCCGCTTCGAGACGCCCTCGCCGCCCCACCTCATCCGCGACGACTACCCGCAGGAGCTGTCGCGCATCGTGATGAAGTGCCTGGCGAAGGACCGCGCCCAGCGCTACCAGCGCGCCTCGCAGGTGCAGGCGGACCTGGAGGCCCTGCTGGCCTCGGGCTCGATGCGGGGGAGCGACGACGTGGCGGCCTACATCGCGCGGCTGCTCGGCGAGGAGGAGGAGCGCACCGTCCTCCACGTCCCCATCGCGAAGAACGTCCCCGCCGCCGCGCCGCTGGCCGCTGGCGGTGGCGCTGGCCTCACCGCGCGCCCCACGCGCCGCAGCAGCGCCGAGAACCTGCCCTCCGCGGGCTCCGCCGAGGTGCCCGAGGCGCCCACGGAGATGGCCCGTCCGCGCGACATGCTCGCCGCCGGGGCCCTGGGCGACGACGACGATGAGGAGCCCACCGCCATCCGCACCGTGCCCGGACGCGCGCAGCCGTCCAGCGTGGTGACCGCGGCGGAGCGCCCGCTTCCTCGTGCTCCCACGGGCGAGTCCACCTTGCAGGATCGGCCGGCGCGCGCTTCCGGCTCCACTCCGGTCCGGCGCTCCACGCCCGTGCGCAAGCCGGCCACGTCCGGCCCCGTCTCCGCGGTGGAGCGCCGCCGGCCTCCGCCTCCCGTGGACGATGAGATTTCGGAGTCCGTCTCCGTCACCCCGGCCACGACGAACGGGCGGCAGCCCGGGCGAGCCGCGCCCCTGTTCCAGGACGAGGACTCCGGGGTCGAATTCACGTCCGAGATGTCCGCCACCGCGGACCTGGTTCGCCCCCAGAGGGCGAGGAAGCCGGACGACGAAGAGTCCGGATACGGCGACACCCATACGGAGACGAAACCCGCTTCGTCCCGGGGCGCGCGCCGCCCGAACCTGGTGCTGTTCGCCATCATGGCGCTGCTGCTCGTCGCCGCCGGGGTGGCCGCGTGGCTCCTGCTCGCGCCGGCCCCCAAGCCCGGCCTGCGCAAGCCCCCCGAGCTGATGGAGGGCAGGGCCCCCACATCTCCTCCTTCCGCCCCCGAGTCTGGGACGGGGACCGCCGCCGCCATGGGTGCGACCAAGACCGACATCCAGGCAGGTGCGACTACAGTGGCCACCGTGCAGCAGGCGGTGGGTGCTCCTCCGGAGGTTGAGCCGCCAAAGGCCCAGGCGCTGGCGGCGGGTGATGCGGCCCCCGAGCAGGAGGCCAAGGAGACGCCTCCTCCCACACCTCCGGCCGAGGTTCGCGTGGAATTCAAGGTGCTTGCTCGCACGCTCCTCAAGGTGGACGGCCAGGGCGTGAAGCCGGGTGTGCTGAACCTGGCGCCTGGCTCCCACACCGTCGAATACCGCTGCCCCGGCGCACGGACCTTCAAGTCCCGAGAATTGGAGGTGCCCGAGCAGGCCACCCGGCCCGTGGTCTTCCGGGTGGACAAGCAGGACTGCCGCAAGGCCCGCCGGTAGGGGTCCCGAGGGGGACATATGCGGTGGGCTCCCCCTCCAGCGGACAAGTGGGCGAGGGTACGCGGGAGTGGATATAAGCCGTTGGATTTCCTAGGGATTCGCCATCCTCATCGCGTTTACACGTGTCAGACGGGTCCTTAGAATCGCCCCCCGTCTATGGCCCGTGTGAAGAAGAAGAACCTGGCGAAGAAGCGGAGCTCGCCTGCGGGGCGTATCGCCCGCGAGCAGTCCATCGCACCCGAGCCCAATCGGTTGCTGAAGGTGTGGCGGCGCGTGCTCGAGCGCCGCTTGCGCACCCGGCTGCGCGCTCCGGTGGCGGTGGAGGTCCACGACAACACGCACACGATGCTCACGTTCCAACGCCACCGGGCGCTGTGGCGGCTGCGGCTGCACCACATGTTCCTGGCGGCGCCGGACGAGATCATCCAGGCGCTGGCGGACTTCGTGCGCAACGGCGACGCGGAGGCCAGCGTGCTGCTGGACAAGTTCATCGAGCGCAACAAGGCGTACATCCGCCGGGTGTCTCCGGCGCAGATGCGCAAGCGCATGCGGCTGGAGCCGGTGGGGCAGCATCACGACCTGGGCCGCATCTTCGAGCGGCTCAACGGGCGCTACTTCCGGGGCCGCATCGACGCCGCCATCACCTACGGGCCGGCGCCGCGCGTCGTGCGGCCGCGCAAGAGCATCAAGATGGGCTCCTACTCGGCGGACTCGCGCGTCATCCGCATCCACCCGGCGTTGGATCAGCCCGTGGTGCCGCGCTACTTCGTGGAGTGGATCGTCTTCCACGAGATGCTGCACCACGTGTACCGCACGCGCCGGGGCGAGGACGGGCGGCGGTGCATCCACCCGCCCGAGTTCCTGGAGCACGAGCGGCGCTTCCACGACTACTCGCGCGCCCAGGCCTGGGAGATGGAGAACCTGGACCTGCTGCTGCGCGCGCGCGTGTCGGCGTGAGCCGGGCCTCCCTCAGGGGAGGATGATGCCGCCGGGGCTGCGGCGCTCGGCCTCCGGCGCCGCGGCCTGGGCCTGCTGCTCGGCCCGGGCCCGCGCCCGGGCCTCCACCTTGTCCCGTGTCGAAGGAGCGACGCGCTCCGCCATGGTGACGAGCAGCGCCTTCTCGTAGAGGCGCTCGGCGAAGCGGGAGGGGGGCTCCGTGGGGCCCTGCGCGAGCTGGCGGGCCTCGGCGCGAGCCACCCGGGCCGGGAGCTCCTTGCCGATCCGCTCGAAGTGCAGGGCCATCTCCCACAGGCGGCTGGCGTAGAGCCGGCGCGGCTCCGGCGGCGTGAAGAAGGCACGGGCCTGGGCATGGGCCGCCTGGATGATCTCCTCGTTGCGCTGTGCCGGGGTGAGCGCCAGGGGGCTGGCTTCCAGCTCATCCACCTTGAAGGCCAGCTTCTCCAGCTCGGCCGCGGGGGGCAGCCAGCCGCGTATCTCCGGTTCGTCGTGGAGCTTGTGGCCCTCGGCCATCGCGAGCCGCTCGTCCTCCGGCTCCGGTGGGGGAATCTCCAGCGGCACGTCCCGGGGCTGCACGCCCAGGTGCCGCAGCACCGTGTCGAGGCCCTCGGGGAAGGCGGTGCGCGTGCGCAGGTTCAACCCCGCGGCGGCGGCCAGCCGCTCGAGCGCCTCGGCGTGGGGGAGCTCCACGGCGGCATCGGGGCCGGGGCTCGTGGCCTGCTTCACCACGCGGCGGTACTCACCGCGGCTGAGCTCCACCACCTGGATGCGCTCCACGCCGCGCTCGTCCGAGTACAGCACCTGGATGGCCTCCAGCCCGCCGCCTCGCAGGGCGCGGGGAATCTCCAGGACGCGCTCGCCGGTGCCGTCGATGCTGGTGAGGAGGGCGGGCAGGGCCTCCGGTCCCGACACCACGGGACGCGCGGGCGCCGCGGCCACGGGACGGGCTGGCTCGGAGACCTCCACGCCCCGGGAGCGCAGCCGGTAGAGCGCCTTCTTCGCCACCTTGGCGAGCGCCTTGTGACTGGAGCCCGCGAGCGCCTCGGCGAGGGTGGGGCTGCCGGCGAGCACCGCGCCCTCGAGGAGGGCGGCCGCGAGCGGTTCAGGGAGGGCCTCGACGTCCGCGGGTGGCGCGGAGGCGGGCTCGGTGGCGAGTCCACGGGCGCGCTCCACCACCTCGGGGGCGAAGTCGGGGAGGGGCGTGCCGGAGCGGAGCGCTTCCAGCAGGGGGCGCGGATCGTGGGGGCTCTTGGTGGGCATGGACCGACATGTAATGCACTCCGCGCGGCACGGTGAGGCCGGAGGAGGCGTGACGCGCCGGAGGGCGACCACTGGCCCACACTTGCCGGGTCCGAGCGTTCAGCGGCGGCGCACCAGCCAGCTGTCGCCGGCCTGGGCGGCGATGGCGAGCTCCTGCTGGAGCCGGGCGCCGAAGATGCGCGAGGGGTGGGTGCCCCGGACGAGGAAGTGGTCGTACGCGGGCCCCTGCGCGGCGTAGTCGAAGGCATCGGGCCGCCACTCGGAGGGGAAGGTGGGGGGAGGCGTGCCGCTGTAGCGCAGGGGCGAGTGGGGCGTGAGGGCGAAGCTGAAGTTGGTGCTGCCGCCGCGTGCACGGGCCAGCTCCGCGGCGCCGTGGAGGAAGACGGGGTGGCGCACCACGCGCGAGGTGGAGTCGAAGATGAGCCCCATGACGCGGGGCCGGGGCGCGGTGGCCTCCACGAGGGCATCCCATTCGGAGGCCTCGCGGGAGAAGTCGCGGAAGCCCCGGCCCAGCACGAGCGCCAGCAGCAGGGCGCAGGCGGCGCTGGCCCACAGCAGCGGACGACGCACCGCGACGTGGGTCAGCGGGAGGCTCGCCACGGCGAGCACCGCGGCGAGCTGCGCATACCGGGTGTTGAGGTAGTAGATGTAGCCGCGGATGTCGAAGGGCAGCAGGAAGAAGAGGCCCAGGGCGATGACGACGAGCCCCGGCAGACGCAGGCGCGCCACCAGGCCCTCCCCGCTGGACTCCCCGCGCACCACGCCCAGCACGAGCGCGCACGCGGCCACGGCGCCCACGGCGTAGAGGGGCCAGCGGTCCGAGCCATCCCGGAGCAGGTTGGCGAGCACCTCGAGCAGCTCGGCGCGGTTCTGCGCGAAGCTCTTCCAGGCCAGGTTCTGGGGGGAGAGCATGGGGCCCCAGGCCCTCCAGGGCGCGCCGGCCTCCACCTGGGAGGGCTGGCCCAGACGCAGCACCACCCACGCGAGGAAGAGGCCCACGCCGGGCACCACGCCCGCGAGCGCTGCGAGCCGGGGCCGCAGGAGGGCGGAGAATCCCTTCGCGCCACCGTCCTCGGGGACGCGCGTGGTGAGGAGCAGCCAGGGCAGGGCGAGCCCGAGAAAGGCGAAGGCCTGCACGTGGAAGAGGAGGACGGCGGTGAGGCACACGGCCAGCCCGGCGGCCCAGGCGCGTCGCCGCGTGGTGTCGGTGAGGGCGCGGACGAAGAGGCCGCAGCACAGGAGGGCGAGGGGCAGCGCGGCGAGGAAGTTGACGAAGCCCCACCCGAAGCTGTCGCCGTAGGCCAGCGGAAGGGCCAGCAGCGAGGGCCACGTCGGCCGTCCGAGGCTCCGCAGCAGGAAGGCGAGCGACAGGGGCAGGCCCACCACGTACGCGGAGAGGAAGAGCCGGTTGGCGAGCTCCAACGGGAGCAGCCACTGGAGCAGACTGACGAGGTAGTAGTAGCCGAGGTAGGGCGTCAGCTCGTGCCGCGCGGCGAAGAGGCGGGGGTAGAGGGTGGTGGGGTCATCCAGCCGGTGGAGGACGGAGATGAGGTGGAGGTGCTGCGGCAGGTCCACCATGGGCAGGTGCGAGGACACCCACAGGGGCAGGGCCCCCAGCACGAGGGCGGCGGCGTAGACGAGGCGATCGGTTCGCGCGGACACGGGTGGGGCGGACTGTACGCGGCGCCTCCCGCCGTCGCGAGCACCACGCTTGCCTGCTCACGGGGAGGCCTTGCTGGGCGGGGGTGGACAGCGGGGTCCGGCCGGTTTGGACAGGGGGGAGGGGCTGGGCTATAGCCCGAGGGGATATCTGGTCTCCGGGTAGTGACCCGGGAGGTATGTCGAGCATGAAGCACATCGGGATGACGCTGGCGGCGGTGATGATGGGCGGCGTGCTGTTCGTGGCGGGCGAGGCGGGGGCCTGTGAGGGCCACCACGCGAAGGCCGACGCGCCGCCCGCGGCGGTGGAGCCGGGCAAGCAGGAGAAGGCGGCCTCGAAGGAGGCGGCTGCGGCGAAGACGGACAAGGCGGGCGAGCTGCACGCCGCGAAGTGCCAGTGCAGCAGCGCGGCGGACTGCACCTGCAAGAAGGGCACGTGCGAGTGCCCCAAGTGCAAGAAGCGGCACGACCTGGTTCAGCCCCTGGAGGCCGAGCGCCGCGCGCCCGAGGTCCAGAAGGCCCGCCTGGACGCCTCGGCCGGCGTCTTCATCTGACGGCCTTCACCACGAGCAGGGGAGGCAGCCGCAGCCGGGCGAAGCCGGTGAGGCCGGCGGCGGACAGGGCGTGCTTGAGGTCCTCCTCCTCGCGGGGGTGGAGGCCGGCCCGGCGCTGGACGAAGGAGGAGGCGCGGCCCGGAGGCATCCAGGTGCTGGCCACGAAGCGTCCGCCCGGGCGCAGCACGCGGTGCACCTCCAGCAGCAGCTTGCCGAGGTCCGAGATGAAGTGCAGCGAGTGGGCGAGCAGCACCGCCCCCAGCGAACCATCCTGGAAGGGCAGGTAGGGCGCCTCGGCGCGCAGATAGTCCACGCGCACGCCGGCCTCGTGGCCCTGGTCCACGGCCTCCTCGAGCATGGCCCGGGACACGTCCATTCCCACCACGGGTGGCATGTCCGGCTCGCGCACCAGTCGCCGGGCGAAGACTCCGGTGCCGGTGCCGAGGTCCAGCACCGGGGCCTCGGGTTGACCCAGCAGCGAGCGGTACAGCAGGTACTCACTGTCACGGTCGAGCGGTGGGGCCGCGAGGGCGCGCTGGAGGGCGGGGCGCACGTAGCGCTCGTAGGAGCGGGCGATGAGCCGCTGCTCCATGCCGCGCTGCGCCAGGGCGGGAGCGGCCGCCTCCAGCACGAGATCCGCCACACCCTCGGTCACCGGGTAGCTGGCATGACACTCGGAGCAGAGCAGTGGCCCGAAGACGACCTCGGGGGTGTCCCGCTCCGGCGCCAGCCCGCCACGACGGCATCTGGGGCAGCGCAGCAGCTGGAGGATGACGCGTTGCATACGCGTCCCACGGTAGCGCCGCGCCCTGACATCCACCACCACCAACACCAAGCAAACACCCTCTCCCTTCGGGAGAGGGCTGGGGTGAGGGTACGCGTCACCGGGCCAGGCGCCCGTGCCTCAGGTGTTGGTGTCCTCGGTGGCGACGAGCACGGGCCAACCGCGGGCCATGGCCTCGCGGAAGAAGCTGGCCAGCTCATGGCGGGCGCTGTTCACGGCGCCGAGGAAGGGGTCGATGAGGGACTCCTCACCCAGGCTGCGGTTGGGGTTGAGCTCCACGGCATGGCCGCAGCGCTCGCAGCGGATGGACACGGGCCGCACCAGGGCGACGGGCACGGCGTAACGCGCGTTGCACTCGCCGCACTTCCAGACGAGGGCACGCTCGCCGGCCTCGCGCCTGGCCATCGAGTCCAGCTCGTCGGCCAGCCGCAGCAGCGCGGGCAGGTCCTGGGGAGGCTGGGCGAAGACGGCGCAGGGGCCGAAGCCGGAACCGGGGCTGCCCAGGTTGGGCGGACGATCGCCCTGGAGCAGGGAGCGAAGCCGGTCCTTGGCCTTCACGTCCCGGAACTCGGCGCTCGCCAGGGCGCGCTCCACCGCTTCCTGCATTGGAGGCAGTTCCGGTTCGAGCCGCTCGTCCGAGGGCTGTGCTTGGGGATGGGCCACCACGCGGTGGCCAGGGATTGCGACAAATCGGAAACCCACGATGGCTCCAAATCGCACCGCGCCGTCTCCGGTGCAAGACACGAATACGGCGCGGCGGCGGAATTGCCGCTCTCGCGACAGACGGCGCGCTGCGTCAATGACTCACTGTGACCATTCGAGCATCCGCTGCAACGGCGCGAGCGCGGCGGACTGCAAGTCCTCCGGCAGCGTCAGCTCGGGCGTCCGGTCCTTCATACACCGGTAGAGCTTCTCCATCGTGTTGAGCCGCATGTACGGGCACTCGTTGCACGAGCAACCGTTGTCCGGCGGTGCGGGGATGAAGTGCTTGTCCGGGGCGCCCTTCTGCATCTGGTGGAGGATGCCGGCCTCCGTCACCACGATGAACTCGCGCTTGGGGCTCTTGAGCACGTAGTCCAGCAGCCCCTTGGTGGAGCCGATGTAGTCGGCGTGCCGCAGCACGGCCTCCTCGCACTCGGGGTGGGCGACGACCTCGGCCTCCGGGTGCTGCACCTTGAGCTGGACCAGGCGCTTCTCGCTGAAGATCTCATGGACGATGCAGCTGCCCGGCCACAGCACCATGTCGCGGCCCGTCTGCTTCATCACGTAGCGGCCCAGGTGCTGGTCGGGGGCGAAGAGGATCTGCCTGTCCCTGGGCACCTGGTTGACGATCTTCACGGCGTTGGAGGAGGTGCAGATGACGTCGCTCATCGCCTTCACGGCGGCCGAGCTGTTGACGTAGCTCACCACGAAGTGGTCGGGGTGCTTCTCCTTGAAGGCCCGGAAGGCCACCGGCGGGCAGCGGTCCGACAGGGAACAGCCCGCCTTGAGGTCCGGCAGGAGCACCTGGCGGGTAGGGTTGAGGATCTTCGCCGTCTCCGCCATGAAGTGGACACCGCAGAAGACGATGACGTCCGCCTTCGTCTTCGCCGCGGCCTGGGCGAGCGCCAGGCTGTCGCCGACGAAGTCCGCCACGTCCTGGATCTCACTCTCCTGGTAGTAGTGCGCGAGGATGACGGCGTTGAGTTTCCGCTTCAGTTCCTGGATTTCCCGCTCGTAGTCCACTTCGGCGCCCATCACGTCTCCTTCCCGGTTCATTTAACCGGCGTGTCGGAGGCGGGCCAAGGACGAATCCCAGGTTCCCTCCGGGGCGAGGGCTCCAGGAGCACCCAGGCGGGGGAGCGGTACCCCGGTCCATCGGGTGTACGTCGGTGTGCCAACGGTCACTTGACGCCACCCATGCCAGGAACCGCTAAGATATTCCCAGGACCGTACTGCCGCGGTTGAAGCCCCCTCCCCCCTGGTGTCCTGGATGCTGGACGTTGGCAAACGCTGTCTCGCGTCACGAGTGAAGGGGCGAGGGTCGGTACGGGCGTACGGGCCGTACCCGGAAGAGCGAGCGCCGGATGCCGATTTCGGGTGAGCGGCCTGCCTGCTGAGGAGGGGTCCATGAGTGTCCCAATGCGAGACGTCCTGGTGGTGCACCCCAACGCGGGCAGGAGGGCCGCGCTCGCCTCCGCGCTCCCCTCGCATCGTGTGGTGGCGGTGGAGTCCAAGGTGGAGGCGGCGCTCCGGATGGTGAACGTCGCCCCGGCGTTGATCATCGCTCCGCCGGATGATGCCCGGCACTTCCTGCGGGAGGTGGACCGGTCCGCGCCTGACGCGGTGCGCGTCTTCATCTGCTCCCAAACGGATCCGGCGGGGTTGGAGGAGCTCATGCAGAGCGCCGCCGAGGGCCACGTCTTCAGCATCCTCGACGACACGCTGGCGGGGCCGGAGCTGGGTCGGACCATCTCCCACCTCCTGCAGTACCGCGGCTGCGCCAGCGTCACGCTGTCCACCCCATATTGCGTCCGCTTCGGGCTGCACGGGCAGACGTACCAGGCCCGGTGCCTGGAGATGGGCAACTTCGGGGCCACGCTGCAGCTGCCCATCGAGGTCCCCATCACGGCGGTGCCCCCGGGCACGGCGTTGCAGGACGTGTACATCGAGCGCGAGGGGCAGCTCATCTTCCGCGCGGCGTGGGCGCACGTGCAGCGGGCCCAGCCCATGCGGGAGGGGGACGTGCTGCCCCATCTGCGGCTGGGCATCTCCTGGAGCACGGCGATGTACCAGCCGCCCCAGGCTCCCTCGATGACGACGGCCGAGCCCTCCGAGGTCATCTCCACCCTGCGCAAGGCCCTGCGGCGGGAGATCGGCCTCTGGCTGCAGATGGCGGACCACCACTCCATGCAGATCCGCCTCGAGTCGCCCTCCATCGACGTGGTGGACGACATCGCCATCCTGCGGGGCCAGGGCTCCGCGCTGCTGCCGGGCACGGTGGGCGACGTGGTGCACCTGTCTTTCGAGATGGGCGGGCAGAGCTACTCCGGCGTGGGGAGCCTGCTGGACATCTCCCCGGACGGCAAGACGATGGTGCGCATCCCGCGCAGCCTCACGCTGCGCAACTGGCGCACCCTGCCGCGCTTCAAGCCCGGGCCGGACCACCGCTTCCTGCTCTCCTTCAAGGCTCCGGTGACGGGGCAGCTCACCACCCGGGCGGTGCTCGATCTGAGCGCTGGCGGCCTGTCCTTTCCCTTCGATGCCTCGTGCGAGATCCTCCCGGCGGGCCTCCAGTTCGATGCCTCGCTGCTGCTGCCGGACGGCTCCGAGGCCGAGTGCCAGCTGGAGATCCGCTCCATCCAGATGCTGCGCACGCCCAGCCCGGATGGGCAGCTGCGGCCCTTCCGCGCCGGGGTCCGCTTCTCCCGGATCCCGGAGCACGCGCGCCGCAGCATCCTCGATGCCTTCGTCACGGCGCGCTGCCCCTCGGCCATCAACGGTGGCCACGTGCCCTTCCAGGAGCTGTGGGAGCTGATGGAGGCGGCGCGCTACCGCTTCCACCCGGACTACCCCTTCAACTCGCGCAAGGACGTGGAGCTGCTGGAGGATGCCCATCGCAAGTTGTACATCCCCGGGGAGCTCGGCCGTTCCATCGTCTTCCGCGAGGGGCAGCGGGCCATCGGCCACCTGGCGGGTCTGCGCAGCCACTCGCGCACCTGGCTGCTCCAGCAGCTGTGCGTGCTCCCCGGCTTCCACCGCAACCAGTGGGTCTCCTACGAGCTGAGCACCACGCTCGTCGAGTTCGGCGAGGCCCTCGAGGACATCGAGTTCATCCGCTACACGTGGCGCCGCGACAACCGCTGGCCCAACCGCTTCGGCAGCTGGTTGGCCCGTGTCATGGACAGCCCGGGGCTCAGCCTGCTGCGGCACTACAACTACATGCGCCTGCCCCTGCCCACCGAGCGCCAGCGGCCCGCGGGGCTGTTGCCGGTGCGCGAGTCCACGCACGCCGATCGCGTCTGGCTGGAGAACCACCTGCGCGCCCGCGGCGAGTGGGTGCGGGTGCTGGGGGAGGATCTGGAGGCGGACCGCCTGGAGCTGGACGTGCTCGGAGAGCGTTTCCGCCAGCACGGGCTGTATCGCCACCGGCGCATGTTCGTCGTCGACGGAGAGGCCGGCCCGCTGGCCCTGGCGCTCGTGGAGGAGGGCACTCCCGGGCTCAGCCTCATCGAGGCCACCAACGCCTTCTGGCTGGTGGTCCCCGAGCGCTCCCATCCCCAGTCCCGTCTGGCCGTCCGGTCCCTCACCGAGCGTTGTGTGGAGCATGCGCGGGAGCGCGGCCGTCCGTCCGCGCTCGGCTTCGTCGACACGGAGGATGTCGAGGTGCTCCAGGAAGCCGGGTTCCTGGACCAGGGCCGCTTCTCCGAGTGGATCTTCCACCGGTCGTTGATCCGCAGGTGGTGTGAGCTGTGGAAGTCCGTTTTCGAGCGGTTCGTGCGAGAATCGGACGTGGATGTGATGGCTGGAGTGGAGGACCCCTGATGTACATCATGGAGTCGGAGGACGAGACGCGGCGGCTGATCGTCCAGGAGCAGTCGGACGAGGCCCTCCAGAAGCTGCTGCGAGCGGGGCTCCGGCCCGGGGATCGCGTCCTCGACGCGGGGTGTGGCCCGGGCTTCATCTCGGGGATGATCGCCGACCTGGTGGGGCCCACGGGCCACGTGACGGGGATCGACATCAACCCCGACCGGCTGGCGGAGGCCTCCCGGCTCAACGCCCAGCGCGCTCAGACGCGCTTCCTCAAGGGCGACGTGCGCTCCATGGATCTGCCCGATGGGGCCTTCGACTTCACCTGGTGCCAGTTCGTGCTGGAGTACCTGCCGGATCGCCGCCCGGCGCTGGCCGAGCTGATCCGCGTGACGCGGCCGGGCGGACGCCTGGTGCTCTCGGAGATCGACGGCTTCGGCCTGGGCAACTGGCCCTTCTCGCCTGCCCTCCAGGAGAGCTGCAAGACGTTCATCGACGCGCTGAGTCAAACGGGCTTCGACTTCTACGTCGGGCGCAAGCTCTTCACGGAGCTGCGTCAGGCCGGTTTGGTGGACCTGCGGGTGCATCTGCTGCCACAGTATGTGGTCGCGGGTGTGGCGGACGCTCGCATGATTCAGGACTGGGAAATCCGCTTCGCGGCACTCGAGCCGGTGGTGGCACCGGCCTTCGCCAACCGTGAGGCCTACCAGCGGCATTGCCGTGACTACCTGCGGATGCTGATGGAGCCGGACACGCTGAAGTTCGCGGTCCGGCTGGTGACCGAGGGACGAAGACCTTGATGGCAGCCAACGTGGGGCAGGAGCACAACTCACTCGCGGACAACGCGCCAGATGTGAGCGTACGGACGACGTGCGCCTCGCTGCTGCTCTACTTCGAACATACGTACGGCGTGGCGCGGCTGGAGGACGTCTGGGCCCGGCACCGGCCCAGCCTCTCGCTGGAGTACTTGCGCACGACCACCAACTTCATCTCCCTGCGCTTCCTCGAGTCGCTGGCCGAGCTGCTGGTGAAGGAGTCCGGGGACGTGCACTTCATGCGCAAGGCGGGGCTCTTCCTGGCCTCGCCGGAGGCGCTGGGGTTCGCCTATTACATGCTCCGGGCCTTCGGCTCGGTGCCGGTGTGCTACCGCAAGACGATCGATCTCTCGCCCAGCTTCAACCGGGTGGGCCACTTCGAGATCCTCCGTCTGGAGCGGGGCCGGATGGAGTTGCAGTACCGGAGCCGCGTGCCGGAGATCAACCGCAACATCTGCGAGCTGCGGATGGGGCAGTTCTCCTCGTTCCCCACCATCTGGGGACTGCCGCCGGCCGAGGTGCACGAGAGCCAGTGCCAGGTGCAGGGGGCGGAAGGGTGCCGCTACCACCTGCGGTGGATGGATCCGCTGCCGACGTGGGGCCGGTACACGGGCCTGTTGGCGGGAGTGGTGGGTGGGGTGGGGGCCAGCATGCTGGGGCTGGGGCCCGCGGGCTTCACGGTGGCGGCGCTGGGGCTGGCCGGCGTGTCGCTGGGCAACTGGTGGGATTTGCGGCGCGAGATGCGGCGCAAGGACGAGGCGCTCAACGAGCAGGCCAAGGGCATGATGGGGTCGCTCGAGGAGCTGCAGCAGCGCTACGACGAGATGTTCCGCATCAACGTGGCCCTGGAGGACCGGGTCGCGTCGCGCACGCGCGAGCTCACCGAGGCCAACGCCCGCCTGGAGACGGCGCTCGCCAAGCAGAAGGAGCTGGACCGGCTCAAGAGCGAGTTCTTCGACAACGTGAGCCACGAGCTGCGCACGCCCCTCACGCTCATCCTCCTCACGCTGGACTCGCTGATGCAGCGGGGCCCGGGGGAGCTGTCGCCCGTCATCCTGCAGCACCTGGAGACGATGAACCGCAGCGCCTCGCGGCTGTTGCGGCTCATCAACAACCTGCTGGACCTGGCGCAGATGGAGGCGGGCAAGGCGCGGCTGCGCTACGAGCCGCTGGAGATGCACGGCTTCCTGTCCTCGCTTTTGGTGCCCTTCCACGTGGCGGCGGAGAAGAAGGGCGTGCGGCTCAAGCTGGAGGGCGCTCCGGTGTCGGCCGTGCTGGTGGACGTGCCGCGCGTGGAGAGCGTCTTCCAGAACCTCGTCTCCAACGCCCTCAAGTTCACCAACCAGGGCGCGGTGACGGTGCGCCTGTACGAGGACGACACCTGGGTGCACGTGGAGGTGGGGGACACCGGCGTGGGCATCTCCGCGCAGGACATGCCGGTCATCTTCGACCGCTTCGCCCAGGCGGACTCCAATGGCACGCGGCGCTTCGGCGGCACGGGCATCGGCCTGGCGCTGGTGAAGGAGACGCTGGAACTGCACGCGGGCGGCATCGAGGTGACGAGCGAGCTGGGCAAGGGCTCCACCTTCCACGCCCGGCTGCCCAAGGGCGCCGCGCACGTGCGCGAGGATCTGCGCGAGGGCAAGGAGGGCGAGCAGGTGGCCCGGCCCACGCGCCGCTCGGATCTGACGGCGCTGCTGGCCCCGGCGGCTCCGGTGTCCGCGAGCGTGATGGATGCCCTGCCGGACGCCCCGGACGCCGAGGCCAGCCCGGACGCGCCCCGCGTCCTGGTGGTGGAGGACGAGCCGGAGATCCGCGCCTTCCTGCGCAGCGTGCTGCGGCCCTACTACCGTCTGCTGGAGGCCACCAACGGCGACGAGGGCCTGCAGATGGCCCTGAAGGAGCGGCCGGATCTGATCGTCTCGGACGTGATGATGCCCGTGATGTCCGGCATGCAGATGCTGGCGGCGCTGCGCGACGCGCCGGAGACGGTGGACACGCCCATCATCCTGCTCACCGCGCGCCAGGAGGTGGACGCCAAGGTGGAGGGCCTCACCATGGGGGCCAACGACTACCTGGGCAAGCCCTTCTCGCCGAGGGAGATGCTGGCGCGCATCGAGGCGCAGCTGCGCCTGCGCGACGCGGCGGTGCGCGCGGCGGAGAACGAGCGGCTGGCGGCCACGGGCCTGCTCACCTCGGGCTTCGCCCACGAGGTGCGCAACCCCCTCAACGGCCTGATGAACGCGCTGCTGCCGCTGCGCGAGAGCCTCACCAGCGGCAACCTGGACGCGGGCATGGCCCTGGCCATGTTGGACCTCATCGAGGAGTGCGGGCAGCGCATCCGCGGCCTGGCCGAGGGCCTGCTGTCCTTCGTGCGCACCGGCAGCAAGGCGGTGGCGGTGGACCTGGGCGCCTCGCTGGACGCCAGCGTCCAGGCGCTCTCGTGGCGGCTGCCGCCGGACATGAAGGTGGATCGCGACTACCAGTGCCCCGAGCCGGTGTGGGGAGATCCGGGCTCGCTCAACCAGGTCTGGGTGAACCTGCTGGACAACGCGGTGCGCGCCATCAAGCCGGACGGCGTCGTCAAGGTGTCCACGCGGCGGGAGGGCAATGAAGCGGTGGTGTCCATCGTGGACAACGGCGTGGGCATCAAGCCCGAGCACATGGACCGGCTCTTCCAGCCCTTCTTCTCCACCCGGGACGCGGGCGAGGGGACGGGCCTCGGGCTGGCGCTCTGCCAGCGCATCATCATGCGCCAGGGAGGCCGCATCCGGATCTTCAGCGACTACGGCAAGGGCACGCGTGTGGAGGTCCGGATGCCGCTGGAGGCGAACCCGGATCGCATCCTTCCGCCCCTGCTCTCCAACGCCAGGCCCACCCAGCCGCACTGGAACACCTAGGTGGCCCGGGTGAAGAAGACAGCCGAGGGGGAGACGCCGATCGTCTCCTTCGCGAAGCAGGGCGAGTGGTCGGCCTGGCTCGCGTCGAACCACGCGTCGTCGCGCGGCGTGTGGCTGAAGATCGCCAAGAAGGCCTCCGGCGTGGTGTCGGTCAACTACCAGCAGGCGCTCGAGGTGGCGCTCGCATGGGGGTGGATCGACGGCCAGCGGAGGAGCCATGACGACACGGCGTATCTCCAGAAGTTCACGCCGCGGGGTCGCAGGAGCATCTGGTCCAAGATCAACCGCGAGAAGGCGCTGGCGCTCATCGCGGCGGGCGAGATGAAGCCGCCGGGACTCGCCGAGGTCGAGCGCGCGAAGCAGGACGGACGCTGGGAGGCGGCCTACGACTCGCCGAGCCGTGCCAGCGTGCCCGAGGACCTGGCGGCCGCCTTCGCCGCGAATCCTCGCGCGGCCGCGTTCTTCGCCACGCTCGACTCGACGAACCGCTACGCCGTGCTGTTCCGGCTCCAGACCGTGAAGAAGGCCGAGACCCGGGCCAGGCGCATCGCGCTCTACGTCGAGATGCTCGCGCGGCACGAGAAGCTGCACCCCTGATGCACGGGGGCGTGGGCCTGTCCTGTCGGACCGGCGCACGGAGGGTCGGTTGCCTCTCGTGACCTTTCTGACAGGTGGGGTGGGACTCTGCTACAACCGGGAGCCTTTTTCTCTCTCTCCCCCCACTCGCGAGGAAACCCGCGCATGGCCCAGAGCACTGCCTCTGCCCCGACCGAGACCCGAGGACACCCGAAGGGTCTCTACCTGCTATTCACCACCGAGATGTGGGAGCGCATGAGCTATTACGGCATGCGCGCCCTGCTCGTGCTGTACATGGTGAGCGCCGCCGAGAAGCACGGCTTTGGCTGGACCCAGGCCAAGGCGCTGGAGGTCTACGGCCTCTACACGGGCCTCGTGTACCTGACGCCGGTGGCGGGCGGTTTCCTCGCGGACCGCTACCTGGGACAGCGGCTGTCGGTGATCATCGGCGGCATCCTGATGATGCTGGGCCAGTTCGTGCTGGCGATGCCCGGGACGGTGGAGGCGCTCTTCTACACGGGCCTGGGCCTGCTGGTGATCGGCAACGGCTTCTTCAAGCCGAACATCTCCACGATGGTGGGCGGGCTGTACGCGCCCGGTGACGCGCGCCGCGACGGTGCCTTCACCATCTTCTACATGGGCATCAACATGGGCGCGCTGCTGGCCTCGGCGGTGTGCGGCACGCTGGGCGAGAAGTTCGGCTGGACGTGGGGCTTCGCCTCCGCGGGCGTGGGCATGGCGCTCGGCGTGGTCATCTTCCTCGCCTTCTCCAACCGCCTGCTGGGCGACGTGGGCAAGGCGCCCAAGAGGGTGGAGCGCAAGGCGGGTGCGCCCGCGGCGCCCACGGTGGCCCTGACCCGCGAGGAGAAGGACCGCATCGTGGTCATCTTCGTGCTGGCGCTCTTCGTGGTCTTCTTTTGGGCGGCCTTCGAGCAGGCCGGTGGTCTGATGAACCTCTACACGGACGCGAAGGTGGACCGGAGCGTGTTCGGCTGGGAGGTGCCCACCACCTGGTTCCAGGCCGTGAATCCCATCTTCATCCTCCTGCTGGGCCCCATCTTCGCGGAGCTGTGGACGGGGCTGGGCCGGCGGAGCAAGGACCCCTCCATCCCGGCGAAGATGGCGATGGGCCTGCTGCTGGTGTCGTTCGGCTTCGTGTTCATGCTGGGAGCGTCCAAGCAGAGCGATGCGTCGGGCAAGGCGGCGCTGCTGTGGGTGGTGGCGGCCTACTTCTTCCACACGGCGGGCGAGCTGTGCCTGTCGCCGGTGGGCCTCTCGATGGTGACGAAGCTGGCGCCGGCGAAGTACGTATCGGCGCTGATGGGTGTGTGGTTCATCGCGAACGCGGTGGCCAACTACCTGGCGGGCCTCATCGGCGGCTACGCGGAGAAGATGGGCGAGTTCGATCTGTTCCTCGCCATCACCATTGCCACGGCGGCGGCGGGCGGAGTGCTGTTGGCGATCGCGCCGATGCTGAAGCGGATGATGCACGGAGCGGACGAGTCGAAGCCGGCGGCGCAGTTGGCGGCGGACGGTCAGTCGAAGCCGGGCATCCAGGCGGCCTGAAACGCCCACTGAGTCACCACCCCCACACCACTCCCTCTCCCTCTGGGAGAGGGTCGGGGTGAGGGGAGTGGGCTCCAACGAGAAGGGCCCCGGGAGGAAACACCCGGGGCCCTCTTCTTTTTCGAATACGAGCTCGAGTCTTCGAGCCCGACAGGGAGGACCGTGACTACAGCGCCTTGCGCTCGCCGCCGACGGGGTTGGAGGAGGGCACGGTGCGGTCGGGGACGGGGGCGGCGGTGCCGGGCATGAAGTAATCACGCACCTGGTAGCGCGAGGCGATGAAGGCGAAGACGATGGCGGCGGCGAAGACGAGGCCCGAGTAGAAGAAGAGCGTGGCGGCCATGCCCGAGAAGACGTTGAGCCGGGCGACCAGGGAGACGAGCTGGTTGCCGATGGTCACGGTGATGTTCCACAGGCTCATGAGGGTGCCCTTCATCTCGCGAGGGGCCTGGCTGTAGGCGAACTCGAGGCCGGTGGCGGACACGAGCACCTCGCCGAGGGTGAGCACGAGGTAGGGGGCGGCCTGCCAGAGGACGGAGATCTTGTTCCCGCCATCGAGGGTGAGCTGGATGAGGGCGACGAGCACGTAGGCGCCGGAGGTGATGAACATGCCGGCGCCCATGCGGCGCAGGGGGGTGATCTGGATGCCGCGCCGCTCGAGGAAGGGGAAGAGGACGAAGGAGTTGAGCGGGATGAGCAGCATGACCATGAGCGGGTTGAGCGCCTGGAGCTGCGAGGGGGCGATCTCGATGCTGCCCACCGTCAGGTCCATGGTCCGGGCCTGGAGGACCCAGGTGGAGGCCTTCTGGTCGAAGAGGGCCCAGAAGACGGGGATCATCGCGAAGATGCCCATGACGCGGAACACGGCCTTGGCGCCCTCGATGGCCTCGGGGGGGTGGCCGGCGGAGGAGGCATGCTCCAGCCAGGACTTCGCGCCGGGCACCTTCTGCTGGGGGAAGAGGGCATCGCGCACCACCCGGACGAAGGAGTGGGGATTGTGGCCCGTGGGGGGCACGTTCGTGTAGTAGCCCCGGCCCAACCAGAAGATGACGGTGGCGATGAACATCAGCACACCGGGGATGCCAAAGGCCACGGCGGGCCCGAGCTTGTTCAAGGTGAGGGGGATGAACAGCGAGGCGAAGAACGAGCCGAAGTTGATGATCCAGTAGAAGAGCGCGAACACGCCCTTGACCAGGCCCTTGTTCTGCTCGGTGAACTGGTCGCCGACGAAGGCGGAGACGCACGGCTTGATGCCGCCGGAGCCCAGGGCGATGAGGAAGAGGCCGGCGTAGAAGCCCTGGCGGTGATCGTCGAAGAGGGCGAGCAGCAGGTGGCCCACGCAGTAGAGCAACGACAGCCAGAGGACGGTGCGGTACTTGCCGAAGAAGCGGTCCGCCAGCCATCCGCCGAGCAGGGGGAACAGGTAGACGAGCGAGACGAAGTCGTGGAAGACGGCCTTGGCCTCGACCTGCCGCGCGGCCTCGTCCGGCACGTGCTGTACCAGCAGGTACTGGACGAGGAAGATCGTGAGGATGTTCCTCATCCCGTAGAAGCTGAAGCGCTCACAGGCCTCGTTGCCGATGATGTACTTGATCTGCGGCGGGTACCGTTCGCGCGAAGCCGGGGTGGGTGTGCTTTCCATACCTGGTTGGTATCCCAAGGGTGACCCTGGGCACAACCCACGAGCGGCCAGACGTCAGAGGCCCAGCGAGAGACCGGCGTAGGGGCCCGCGAAGAACTCGCGGTTGACGTTCCCATCCACCCGGCCCTGGTCGTTCAGGTAGGTGGCGCGGTAGCCCCCGCGCAGCCGTACCACGCCGAGCTGCACGGCCACGCCGGCGTCACCGGTGAGCTGGGTGAAGGGGAGGGGCGTCCAGCTGGCACTGGCCTCCAGCTTGAGCGGTCCCACCACGCGCAGCATCGCGCTCGTGCCCAGGCCGGGTCCCACGAAGATGGCGTCCGGGGCGAAGGCCATGTCCATGCCGGCCAACAGGCGCACGCTCAGGGCCTCTCGCGATACCAGCAGCACGCTCGGCTTGAGCGACAGCAGGGAGATGTAGTCCCTGCCCCGCGAGCCATCGTCCGGGGTCAGGCTGAACACGTTCAGCCGGGCGCCGAAGCCGAGCTGCTGGCCATCCACCTGAAGCCCCAGCCCCAGGGACGTGCCCTGCGTGACGAGGCCCGCGTCGGCGGTGAAGTCCACCTTGGCGGGCGTCTCGGGCTCGTTCTCCGCCCGCACGCTCGGGCTCGGCATCGGCGGACGCCGCCACATCAGGCCGTAGTAGGGGTCGTAGTACCGGTAGGAGGGACCCAGGTAGGGCCAGGCCCAGGAGGGGTCGTAGTAGGAGTGTCCCCAGGGGTAGGCGTAGAAGCCGTAATACCCGGGGTAGCCGCCGTAATACCTGTACCGGGGGCGGTAGTAATCGGGGCGGGGGCCAGGGGAGGGGTGGGGGCGAGGCTCTCCCACGCCACTGCTCGTGTGGGGGCGGCTCGTCGATGGGCTTGGAGGCGAGGATGACTCCGAGTCCGGGCGCCGCTTTCCGAAGCGCGCCTCGGCCCGCTCGGCCGCGAGGCCCATCCACGACACGGCCAGTACGACTCCCACTTGTTTCCACATGGCTCGACTCCCTGGGAACTGGAGGCAAGACGCTCGTCCGGTTGCCTTTGCGCCCATGACAACACACGCCGGGACAACATAGTCCCTGGGGGAGCGGGCTGCTCGCCGGTCCGGGCGGGAGTGCCTTTCGGTTGACGCACCCGGACGTGCGCGCATGTGCCGCCACGAGAGGGAGCCCCCTTTCCCTGTCACATCACATCCGCCGTAGACTCTCCCTCAGGAGAGGTCATGGCCATGATGTCCGGGCTGAAGACGGGTCTTGTGTTGGGGGGAGGCGCCGCACGAGGTGCGTATGAGGCCGGGGTTCTGTCCTATCTCCGCGAGGAGTTGGAGCCGGAACTCGGCCGGGAGCTGAAGCTGGACATCCTCGCGGGCACGTCGGTGGGTGCCATCCACGCCTGCTACCTCGCGGCGACGAGCGATCGGCCCCGCCTGCAGGGGCAGGGGATGCGGGCCCACTGGACGGGGATGAAGGTGGAGGAAGTGCTCCGGGTGGGAGTGGGGGACATCTTCCGCGTCCTGCGCGAGGCGCTCGGCAAGCCGGCGCCCCATCCGCGCGACCTCCAGTATGGCGGGCTGGTGGATCCGCGCGGGCTGCGGGCGATCGTGAGCCGGGGCATTCCCTGGCTGGGCATTGGCCGCAACCTGCGCAAGGGCCACCTGGATGCGCTCGCGGTGAGCACCACGCACGTGGGCAGCGGGCGGGCCACGGTGTTCGTGCAGCGGCACGGCGGCGGAATCCCCTCCTGGGGGAATGATCCCTCCTATCAGGCGCAAGCCGCGCGCATCTGCCCCAGCCATGCGCTGGCCTCGGCGGCCATTCCGGTGGTCTTCCCGGCGGTGCGCATCCAGAACGAGCTGCACGTGGACGGAGGGCTCCGGCTCAACGTCCCGCTCAGTCCCGCGCTGAGGTTGGGAGCGCAGCGCGTGGTGGTCGTCTCGCTGCGGCACGAGGCGCTCCGCGCCCGGAAGCCGGAGGGCGTGGAGGGCATCACGGAGCAGGAGCGCGAGCAGGCGTTCGCGACCGCGCCCTTCCTGATGGGCAAGATGCTCAACACGCTGATGATGGACCGCACGGATCAGGACCTCGGGAGGATGCGGCGGCTCAACGCCATCCTCGAGGCGGGGACGGTGGCGTACGGGCCGGGCTTCGCGCAGACGCTCGGCGCGGTGTTGGAGCCCCACCGCAGCCAGCCCCTGCGCTACGTGCGGGAGCTGCTGGTGAGGCCCTCGAAGGACATTGGCGCGCTGGCGGCCGAGTACGTCCGCACGCCCGAGTTCCGCCGCCGCAGCTCGGGCCTGGCGCACAAGGCCATCCTGCGGCTGGTGGACCGGGAGGCCTCGCACGAGGCGGACCTGGCGTCGTACCTGCTCTTCGATGGAGGCTTCGCGGACATCCTCATCGAGCTGGGCCGGCAGGACGCCCGCGCGCTGCGCGCCGAGTGGCTGCGCTTTTGGTCGGACGAGCCGCAGTGCGTGTCGGAGATGGCCACCGTGAAGCCTCCCGCGGCGAGCGCCGCCTGAGCCGGGCGCTCGCGCGGGAGGTCCCCACCCGGGTTACTGGAGGGCCCAGGTCTGGTTGCCGCCGCCGTTGCAGGTGTACTGCAGCACCTTCGTGCCGTCGCTGAGCGAGGAGTTCGGCACGTCGACGCACTTGCCGCTGTTGACGTTCACCACGGTGTAGCCGCCGCCATTGGCCTTCAGGGTGAAGGCCTGGGCGTTCGTCCCATTGCAGCCCCACTGCTGGATGGTGGCGCCATCCGCGGTGTTGGAGTTGGAGACGTCGACGCACTTGCCGCTGTTGACGTTCACCAGGTTGAAGGCGCCACCGCTCGCCGCCTGGAGGCGGAAGGCCTGGGCGTTCGTTCCATTGCAGCCCCACTGCTGGAGGGGCGTGCCGTCCGAGGTGCTCGAGCTGGGCACGTCCAGGCACTTGCCGCTGTGCTGCGCGACGAGGCGCACCACGGAGCCCGGCTGGGGCCCGGGAGCCGTGCCGCCACCCGGGAGCGTGCCATCACTGCACGTGTTGGTGCCCGTGCCGCCACCGGGGAACGTGACGCGGACGGTGGCCTTGTCGCTCGCCTGCGAGAGCACGGAGATGCTCACGCGGCCGTTGGGATCCTGGAAGGTGCGGCCCGCGGTGAGACGCGGATCGCGGTGGGTGTTGGGGTAGTTGGGGGCCAGGTCCAACAGGAGCGGGTTGCGGTTGCCGCTGCTCGAGCGGAAGTCCTGCGCGACGTCGATGTGCACGCCCGGGTTGACCTCGGGGGCGCCATCCGGACCCGCGTTGAACGAGGCGAGCGCGGGGTTGCGGTACTCCACCCAGAAGTAGAGCGGCCGGCCGTCCACCGTGTCCCCCGTGGGGATCTGCAGGGACTGGATGCCGTTGGACGCGCTCTGGATGGGCACCAGGTCATACGTCGCATCGCGCGAGACGCGCACGTTGTTGCACTTGTCCAGCCACAGCATGGCGGACTTCTGGAAGGCGTTCATGTGGCCCAGCCCGCCGCCCATGGTGTTGAAGCGGTTGCCGTACTCGTCCGGACTGCAGCTCGTGTAGGGACTGGAGCGGTACGCGACCCCGGAGCCACAGCGGGCCGTGGACGCGTGCCCCAGACCGAAGCCGTGGCCCATCTCATGCGCGAAGGCGTTCGGGTCCGTGCAGGTGTAGAGGCTCGCGTCGCCGAACGAGTTGCCCGCCGCTGGCGGCCGGCCCACCCACGCCAGGCCGCAGGCACAGTCGGTGAAGCCCGGGTTGTTGGGGATGACGAAGCCCACGTGCGTGTAGACGCTCAGGTTGCGCCCCTGGGCGCTCGCCGCCGCACGCGCGGCGTTGCTGATGGTGTCCAGGTTGCAGTTGGCTGGCTTTGCCATGCTCAGCGGCGCTAGCGCATCACCCTGCACCGTCCAGGCGCCGTAGGAGAGCTCCTTGTAGTACGCGCTGACGGTGTCCAGCCGCTGGCGGGCCGTGGCCGTATCGATGCGCGCCGTGGTGCCCGGGAAGACCAGGGGGAGGATGGCCACGCGCACGGTCCGCGGCGTGCCGCTGACCAGGGCGTCCCGTGACGTCGTGAGGTCCGGCGCGGGAGCGACCACCTCGATGGACTCGACCACGAGCCGCTCACCCACCTGTCCCGGATGCTCGCTGGTGCTCATGTCCGGGGCGGGCTCTCCCCGGACGATCACATGGTCTCCCGGGTTGAGCGCGTGCTCGCCGTCGAACGACAACTCGAAGCTCCGGCCGTCCGCGGTCCGCAGGCCGTAGCCCATGCGGTGCGTGCCATCCGCGTGGTCCACGGAGAACATGCGCAGCTCTCCCTCGTAGACCGGAAGCTCCCCGGTGCCGGAGCACCCCAGGGCCAGGCTCAACGTCAGCGCCAACCCCATCCTTCGACTCGAAATCCCTTTCACTCCGCCAGGTGATTGCATGTCTGTCCTCCCGATGTCCAAACCGCGCGGAAGGTACAGCACGCATAGGCATATCAGGAAGAGGAAAACGAGTTTAAAATGAAAGACAAATGATTGACCCGAAAAATTGTCTCGCGCCCTCATCGGACTCTCCCCATGAGGAGGAGGCTCGATGCGCATTGAATCCGTTTCTGACAGGCCGAGAAAAGGAGCTGGCCCCCGCGGCGAGCGCCACCTGGGCGGGGCGCTCGCGCGGACCGTGTGTGGCTACGGCTTCCAGTCGTACTCGCCACCCGGGTAGACGAAGGAGTCGCGAGGCGCGTACCAGCACCAGCCCTCCACCCGCTGCAGGGGGCTGGCGGGCCGCAGGGCGTAGGTCGGGTGGTCCTTCGCGAGGAACTCCAGGGAGACCAGCTCGAAGGGCGAGGCGAGCTCACCGACGTAGGGGTAGTTGCCGGCCACGAACCTGCCATGGACGCGCGTCACGTAGGTGAGGTGCCCGCGGGCCACGGAGGAGATGGTCGAGCCGACCCGGGCGACGGTGCGGATGATGGGAACGCCGTCCACGCGGGTGGTGGCCACGAGCTCCCCATTGTTGAGCTCCAGGGTGGTGGTGCCGGGGGAGGCGGGAACACCGCGCTCGCGCACGTAGCTGCGCACGACCTCCGAGGAGTTGAAGTAGTGGGTGAAGAAGCGCGCGGGCGTGACGCCATCCGGAGCCTTGCGGCCGGCGAGGTCCAGGCCCATGTACGTCAGCGAGTAGGCGCCGAAGCTCGACGTCTGCGCCTCGGAGTCGACGACGTACTGGTTCATGTAGAGGGCGTGATTGTCGGCGGGCCGCAGACCCGGGGGCAGCAGGGCGGCGGCGGCCTTCGGGTCAGCGGGAATCCAGCTCGAGTACAGCATTCGGCTATTGATGACGAGTTGGGGTGCGGCGAGCGAGGTATTGGACATGGGGTTCTCCTACGAGCTGTGGCCTGCGCGCGAGACGGCATGCTCCCGTTGCGTCGTGAGGCCCGGGGAGTCTACATCGCGCGGGTGACACGTTGGATACCAGTCATGATGGAGGGCGGACACGTGAGTTACACACAGGAACCCGAGGTGCACGTTGCTTCCGAGGTCGCGCGCTACGCGGGGGAAGTCGCGAGCCGCCTTCGCGCGCTGCTCGGGGACGAGCTGCTGGGCGCATACCTCATCGGCTCGGGAAGCCTGGGGGGTTATGAGCCGGGGCGGAGCGACATCGACATCATCGCCATCTGCGCCCACCGGCAGGAGGTCCGCGTCAAACAGGCGATCGCGGAGGCCCTCGATCACCGGGTGCTCGCCTGTCCGGCGAGGGGATTGGAGTTCGTCCTCTATCCACGGGACGCGGTGAGCACGCCCTCCCGTTCCCCGAGGTTCGAGATGAACTTCAACACGGGGGCGGGGATGAGCTACCGGCTCAGCTTCGATCCTGGGGAGGATGCGGCCCATTGGTTTGTCATTGATCTCGACATCGCGCGTGGGCATGCGGTGCCGCTGGTGGGGCCGCCCGCGAGCGAGCTGCTGGCCGCTGCTCCACGGGCCTGGGTGTTGGAAGCCGTGAGGGACTCACTCACGTGGCACGCGAGGGAGGAGCCGGTGAGCCCGAACAACGTGCTCAACGCGTGCCGGGCCTGGCGCTACGCGGAGGAGGGGAGATGGGGCACCAAGGCGGCCGGCGCCACGTGGGCTCGCGCGCGGCTCGAGGACCCCTCGCTCATCGATGCCGCGATTGCGAAGCGGAACGGCCAACCGGGCCCCGGCTTGGAGCCGGAAGCGGTGCGTGCCCTGGTCCAGCGGGTGCTGGACGCCGTCGAGCGTGCTTCCCGGTAGAGGCATGATTTTTTACTTCGCCGGCTCCTGTTGACGAGTACCTCAACGGAGACAACACTCGGAGCTCACCGAGGGGGCGAGGCATGCAACAGGTCGAGCTGAGAGGCGATGACGAGCACTCCTCCATGCATCCGTTGGAGCTGGAGGAGGAAATCCGGCGAGGACGGGTGCTCGGCTCGGCCGAGATCCGCTACGCGCCCTGGACGGGGACGGAGTTCGCCCGTATCGAGACGATCCCGGCGTTGGCCGGCGCCTTGGATGCGCCAGCGGCCCGGGCGGCGGCGCGCCTGGCGAAGGCGCCCTTTCCGTGGGCCACCGTGCTGCTGTGCGTGCTGCTGCTCGTGGCCTTCGGCATGCAGCTCCGGCTCAGCCTGCAGGGGGTGGATCCCGCGCGGGTGGGGGCTATCGGATTCGAGCCGACCCTCCTCGAGGCGGCCTGGTGGAGCGCATGGACGGCGCCCTGGCTCCACGGCAATGTCTTGCACCTGATATCCAACCTGCCAATCCTGGCCTACAGCTGCTTCCGGGTGGAGCGTGTGCTGGGAATGACGGGCCTTCCGTTGGTTCTGCTCGGGGCCAGCCTGGGGGCCGCGCTGCTCATCGTACCGTTCTCGGATCTGCCGGTCGTGGGCTCGTCGGTGCTGGCCTATGGAGCCTGGGGCGCGCAGCTGGGCCTGGGGATTCGCCTGGGGGATGCCATTCCGCGCGGGCAGCGCAGCGCCTACGGGTGGCGTTCGTACATCCTGTTCGCTCTCTTCCTGCTGACCGGCTTCTCGGTACCGAACGTCTCGGTGCTGGGCCACGTGGGTGGCTACCTCGGGGGCCTGGCCGTGTCGCTGTGGACCCCCGCGGAGACGATGGCGCCTCGCACGGGACGGGCCCTCACGCGGCTGCGCATGCTGGGCGCCTGTCTGGTCCTGCTGGCGCTCCCGGCGGGACTGGCGCGGTGGCTGGCCTCCTCGCCGACGCTGCTCTGCTCGCTCGACCGGAGCGCCGGAGACCCCAAGGAGGGCCTGGAGCTGTCGATCTGCTGGCGCATGGCCAACCACCGGGGCACGTTCGTGGGGCTCGATGCGTGGCAGCCGGGACCGAGCTCCGGCAGCGGCGTCTTCACGGCCTCCCACCTGCTCCGGCAGCCGGATCAACTGGACCCCGAGCTGCTGCAGTACGACTGGGAGCGGCGCCTGCGAGGCTCCGTCACCCGGACCGAGGTCCCGGCCCTTCAGGAGGGCTGGCGGGCCTGGACGTTCACCGGGCAGGGCCGCAGGGTCTTCGAGCAGGCCCGCGTGGAGGGAACGCGTATCTACCGGATTGGCTGGTACGCGGAGAACACCGTGGCGCCGCCCCGTCAGGCGTTCTACGAGGCCGTGCTGAAGACGGTGCGGCTGTCGGAGCCGGCGGAGCTGAAGATCCGGCGGGAAGCCTGGTCGAAGCTCCAGGACTCTCCCCAGCGCACCTTCGAGTATGGCGAGGCCTTGCAGGAGTCCGGGCACTACGAGGAAGCCCTGGCGCTCTTCGCGCGGTTGGAGACCCGCGAGGACGGCTGGGAGTGGGAGTCCACCCGGGCCCGCTTCCGGATTTGCTCCACGCATCCTCGGCTGGCGGCCTGCGGAGGCCCCTGGCGCGAGGACTGGCTGAAGAAGGCGATGCAGGAGGATACCGGGATCCGCGTGCCGGCCATCCAGTGGCTGGTGGCCGAGGGCCGCTGTCCCGAGGCCCAGAAGCAGGCCCAACGGCTGGAACGCGTACCCGAGGTGGATCCCGATGAGCTCAAGCAAGCGCTGAGCGCCTGTGACGTGCCGTGACGGGCACGGCCTACCGATCGCCCGTCCACATGTTCCCGCCGCCGTCCTTGAACAAGAACGTCTCGGTTGAGACCTCGTCTTTCGAGAACAGGTTTCCGGAGTTTGCCCGGGGGCCGGTGATGCTCGAGTTCTTGATTGTGATCGAACCCGTGGTGGCGATCTTCCCGCTGAAGGGGCTGGGCGGTGCCTTGTGCGAGTCGTTGGCCACCATGCCAATATCGCCTGATTGGTTCATGACGATATGGATGCCGTCGAACTCGGTGTCCTCGATCCGCTGTCCCTGCGTGGTCTGAACCAGTACCCCGTAATGAACGGGGTCGATGATATCGATGTCTTTGAAACGAATGCCCTGAAAGCGGATGGGGGAGTACGGCTCGGCCGGAGAGTACGGGTTGGCGGCAAACAACCAGACCGCGCCCCACTTCCGCCGCGCGGTTTCGTCTCCCTGCACTCCGTCGTCATCCCACCACATGCTGCCTCCGCAGCGCTCAACCGTCATGTTCTGAAGGGTGGTGCGCCCGGAGAACTCGTGCTGGGGCGCGAACTCGTTATCCACGGTAATGCCCGGATAGCGCAGGGTGTCGTAGACAACCGAGTCCTTGATCACGTTGTCGTGGCCGCCGTAGACCGCGAAACCGGCTGCCCGCCAGATCAGGCCCGCGGTGCAGCGCTCAATGACGTTGCCCTGGTTGGGGCCCTCGGGCTGGTGAACCCAGGGCGTGTCTTTGATGGGGGACTTGTCCCAGGTAATGGCGGACCACATGGCGAAGGCATCGTCGCCGTTGTTTCGCGCCGTGCAGTTCACGATCCGCGAGTGGGTGGTTCCGTTGCAGAAGTTGATGCCGTCCGCCAGGGTGTTGCGGAACCGGCAGTCCTGCCACAGCAGGTTGTTGCCGCCCTCTACCCAACCACCCACGATCATCCGCTCGATCCAGAGCCGCTTGAAGACCGCGTTGTTGTGCATGTAGCGATCGAAGGCGCGCCCGATCCCGTCATGGCTGTCCCACGGCCAGTTGCCGAGAGCGGCCGCGTCCTTGTTGTAGCGGGCCGCCCGGTTGCGCCAGGTTCCAAAGATCGCGAAGTCCTGGAAGGTGATGTTGTCGCCGTTCAGACGGAACCCGAACTCGTAGTTGTAGCCAACCTGCTGCGGGGGAGGGGGTACGAATCGCGTGTACCACATGCCGGCGCCCTGGACGGTCAGGCCGGCGGGAACGTAGACCTTGGGGATCGCCGGGTTCACGTGCGACATCACGTAATCGCCAGGCGGGAGGAAGATGCCAGGTTTGCCGCCGTCCACGGCGTCCTGAAGGGCTCGCACCACCGCTGCCTCGGTGAATTCGCTCACGACGACGTAGTCCGCCGGGGCGGAGAGGGGCTCCGGCACGAGCTCGAGGTCCATGAAGTCGATGGTGACGGGGAGTTCCGCGGAGGCATCCGGCGAGACGATCTTCACCACATCGCCTTTGTCGATGGTTTCCCTGCCGTCGGTCGCCAGCAGCACGTGCGCCTCGTCGTAGATGTGGTGCGCGGTGCTCCAAGGCAGCCGCAGGCCAAAATTCTCGTCGTTGGTGCTCGGGTTCTGGGGGAGCTCGTCCACCTGCTGGCGCGGCAAGGCGTTGTGCGTCCCGGTGTTGTTCGGGCCGGTGTAGAGCCAGGCGAAATCCGAGTTCACTGTGAGCGTGGCGACCTTCGCGTCATTCACGTATACATCCAAATGGGCCTCTTTCTCGTCCGGCACGCTGTAGCGCACCAAGACAGAGTTGGCCTTCACGCGGCTCGTCCACTCGACCGCGTCGGTGGGGCCATGCAGTGTCACCGCCTTGCGGCCCGAGGCCTCGCCGGAGAGCGTGCCTTCCAGCCACGGGCCACTGGTGGTCTGCTCGAGCGTGGCGCCACCGGAGGAAATGCCCGCCTCGGCCTCGTACTCGTCCCAGGGAACGGTGGCGCCGCGGGGGACGGGGGGGACGGGGGGGACGGGGGATTCGTCAGGCTTGTCGCTGCAAGCAGCGAGCAGAAGGCACGCGCAGATAGGCACGAGGATCGGACGAAGCATCGTTTGTTGGCTCCTCTTCGAGACGTGAAGTTTCGAAGTATAGGAGGGATGGGGGCCGCGCTTCGTCCCTTTTATCCGGCCAGAGAACGTGTCGCCGCGCGAGAACACCCGCGTTGATGAATAAATAGCGGGCCGGTGAGCGTTCGCTCCCTCTTTCGGGTGAGCCGTTTCATGCGCTTTCGGGGGTTTTGCATCAAGTCCCGGCGCTCTAGTCTGCCTGACATAACCCCAACACGAAGAGGAACAATCCCATGACGCCCAAAGCCACCCCCGTGCCTGGAAAGGGCCTTCTGTCGCCCACCGACCATGCCCTGATCCTGATCGATCACCAATCGCAGATGACCTTCGCGACGCATTCGATCGACATCTCGCAGCTGCGCAACAACACCGCGTTGATCTCCAAGGCCGCCGCCGGCTTCCGCGTGCCGACCCTGCTGACCACGGTCGCGGAGAAGAGCTTCTCGGGACCGTTGTTCCCGGAGATCACCGAGGCGTTTCCTGGCGCGAAGGTCTACGACCGCACCTCCATGAATGCCTGGGAAGATCGGCAGGTGATCGCCCAGATCAACGCGTTCGAGAAGGAGCGGCTGGTGTTCGCGGGGCTGTGGACGGGCGTGTGCATCGTCGGCCCCGTTCTGTCGGCGCTCGACCAGGGCTTCAAGCCGTACGTCATCACCGATGCCTGCGGCGATGTGTCCGATGAGGCTCACGAGCGCGCGGTGAGCCGGATGATCCAGGCCGGTGCGGTTCCGATGACCAGCCTGCAGTACCTGCTCGAGCTGCAGCGCGACTGGGCTCGCGAGGCCACGTATGGCCTGACCACCGGCATCGCCAAGACCCACGGCGGCGGCTACGGAATCGGCATTCAGTACGCCAAGGCGATGTTCGGCGCATCCGAAGGCGGTCACTGATGGCCATGCGGCCATCGGAATGTCGTAGGCGATAACGATTGTCTCCGGCGCGAGCCGCCGGAATGGGAAGGATTGTACCGATGGCCGACATGATCGTCAGAAACGCCCGGATCTCCACCCTGGACCGGGACAACCCATCGGCGACGGCGTTGGCCGTCGCCGGTGGCAACCTGCTGGCAATCGCCGACGATGCCACGGTGATGGCACATGCCACCGCCGGGACCCGGATCATCGATGCCGGAGGCCGGCGCCTGATCCCCGGCCTCAATGACAGCCACCTCCATCTGATTCGCGGTGGCCTGAACTACAACCTGGAGCTGCGCTGGGACGGCGTGCGCACGCTGGCTGACGCGATGGCGATGCTCGAGGCGCAGGTGGCACGGACACCGGCGCCGCAGTGGGTGCGTGTGGTGGGTGGCTTCAGCGAACACCAGTTCGCCGAGAAGCGGCTGCCGACGCTGCGGGAGCTCAACGAGGCCGCGCCGGAGACCCCGGTCTTCATCCTGCATCTGTACGACCGAGCACTCCTCAACCGCGCCGCATTGCGCGCTGTCGGCTACACCAAGGACAGTCCTGATCCGCCCGGTGGACGGCTCGAGCGAGACCAGGCCGGCAATCCCACCGGCCTGCTGCTGGCCAAACCCAATGCGCTGATCCTGTACGCGACGTTGGCGATGGGACCGAAGCTGCCGCCGGAGTTCCAGCTCAACTCCACCCGCCATTTCATGCGCGAGCTGAACCGGCTGGGCATCACCTCGGTGATCGATGCCGGCGGAGGCTTCCAGAACTACCCGGAAGACTACGAGATCATCCAGAAGCTGCATGCCGACGGCGAGCTGACGGTGCGCATCGCCTACAACCTGTTTACCCAGAAGAAGGGTGGGGAGCTCGCGGATTTCGACAAGTGGTCGCGGATGCTGAAGCCGCTCCAGGGCGACGGCATGCTGCGCCACAACGGCGCTGGCGAGATGCTGGTCTTCTCGGCGGCGGACTTCGAGGATTTTCGTGAACCGCGCCCGGAGCTGCCACAGGGCATGGAGGGCGAGCTGGAAGACGTGGTCCGCCTGCTGGCGCAACGCCGCTGGCCCTTCCGCATCCATGCCACCTACGACGAGAGCATCAGCCGCGTGCTCGATGTCTACGAGAAGGTGAACCGCGAGGTGCCGTTCGACGGGCTGCACTGGTTCATCGATCACGCCGAGACCATCTCCGAGCGCAATATCGAACGCGTGCGCGCCCTGCGGGGCGGTATCGCCATCCAGCATCGCATGGCGTACCAGGGCGAGTACTTCGCGGAGCTCTACGGCAGTGTGGCGACCCGGAACACGCCGCCGGTGCGCAAGATGCTGGATGCGGGTGTGCCGGTCGGCGCCGGCACCGATGCCACGCGCGTGGCCAGCTACAACCCGTGGGTGGCGTTGTACTGGCTGGTTACCGGCCGCACGGTGGGGGGTCTGTCGATGTATGGCGACGACAACCGGCTGGAACGAGAAGACGCGCTGCGCCTGTATACGCACGGCAGCGCGTGGTTCTCCCATGAGCAGGATCGCAAGGGCCTCCTCAAGGTTGGCCAATATGCCGATTTCGCACTGCTGTCCTCGGACTTCCTCCGCGTGCCGGAAGAAGCCATCAAGGACATCACCAGCGTGTTGACCGTGGTGGGCGGTAAGGTGGTGCACGGCAGTGATGACTTCGGCCCGCTCGCCCCCGCGTTGCCCAGGCCCATGCCGGACTGGTCGCCGGTGAACCGGTTCGGTGGCTACCAGGGTGGCACCCAGGCGCAGGCCCGTGCCGTGTTCGCTCAGGCGCAACGGCATTCGCACTCACACGGAACGTCGTGTGCCGTGCATGGTTATGGCAAGGATCATGCCGCACACCACCCTACGCCTGGCGGCGGGCTGCGTGACTTCTGGGGTGCATTGGGATGCTTGTGCTATGCCTTCTGAGACTCCGGCGATTGGCGCATGGGCACCGCTTCGCCATCCCGGGTTCCGTGCGCTATGGCTGGCGGTCCTGACCAGCAACATCGGAACCTGGGTCCAGGATGTCGCCGCCTCCTGGTTCATGTCGGAGCGGACAGGCTCACCGCTCATGGTCGCGGCAGTGCAGTCCGCGACGACGCTGCCGGTCGTGGCGTTCGCGCTCGTTGCCGGCACGCTGGCGGACATCGTTGACCGTCGGCGATACCTGCTCGGGGTGCAGCTGTGGATGCTCTTCGTGGCCACGCTGGTCGCCCTGCAGGCACATGCCGGCCGGCTCGATGCATGGTCACTGCTGGGTCTGACGTTCGCGCTCGGCACGGGCGCGGCGATGGCGATGCCCGCACAGGCCGCGATCACCGCCGACCTGGTCCCGCGCCCGGTGCTGGCACCGGCAGTGGCATTGAGCTCCATCGGTATGAATATCGCGCGATCCATCGGCCCCGCCCTGGGCGGGCTGATCGTGGCGCGATTCGGCGCGGCCTGGGCGTTCTCACTGAATGCGTTGTCGTTCCTGGGCGTGGTGTTCGTCCTGTGGCGGTGGAGGCCGGAGAAGTCCGTCTCGACCCTGCCCACCGAGTCTTTCGGCGGCGCACTGCGCGCGGGGTTGCGCTATGCGGTGCAGGCTGGCGAGTTCCGGTCGGTGCTGGTCAAGGCGGCCTGCTTCTTCGTGTTCGCCAGTGCTCTCCCCGCGCAGCTGGCGATCGTGGTTCGACAGCAGCTCTCCGCCGGGGCGGGCACTTATGGAATGTTGCTGGGGTTCATCGGGGCGGGTGCCATCGGTGGTGCCATCGCCTTGCCGAAGCTCCGCAAACGGTTCGATGCCGACAGGCTGGTGCCAGCGGCTACCTTGCTCTACTCCCTCACCATGCTGGCCCTGGCGGGCATCCGCGACCTGCGGCTCCTTTGCGTGGCGATGCTGGCCAACGGCATGTCGTGGATCACCGTGCTGTCATCGCTGCAGACAGCCGCGCATGTCTCGGTACCCGCCTGGGTACGTGCCCGGGCGCTGTCGCTCTACATCGTGGTCTTCTCAGCGGGAATGGCGGGTGGCAGCCTGATCTGGGGTACGCTCGCGCAGCATGCCGGCACCGAGTTCGCGCTGACAGTGGCGGCGGTATCGACGGTGCTCGCGGGGGTCTTCTCGCTGCGTTTCCGTCTGAGCGTGGCCATGGCGCGGGATACCACCCCGTCCGCACATTGGCCGCAGCCGGCCGTGGCCGCGGAGATCGACCATGCCCGTGGTCCGGTGCTCGTGACGGTGGAATACCTCATCGAGCCGGCGGATCGCGAGGAGTTCCTGCATCACATCCACCTGCTCGGAGGCACCCGCCGGCGAGACGGTGCGGTGCAGTGGGGTGTAATGGAAGACGCGGCGCGGCCGGGTCGCTTTCTCGAATATTTCATCGTCGATTCCTGGCTGGAGCACCTCCGCCAGCATGAGCGGGTCACCCACGAGGAGCAACGCTTGCAGGACAGGATTCGAGCCCTGCATCGCGACGCGCAGCCGCCGTCCGTGCGCCACTTCGTCGGTGCCACGCCATCAAACTCTCACTTCGTCGCGCTGGAGAACGTCCCTTGAGCTGGAAACTAGGTGTTGGCCTGCTGCTCGGTCTCGTCATCGGCTTGGGTTGCCGCTGGCTGGGCATTCCGGTACCCGCGCCGCCCATGCTGGTTGGTGCTTCACTCGTCGTCGCCATGACGAGCGGCTACCTGCTGGCCGACAATTTCATCGCGAGGCACCCTGCGAATCACCGCCACGACTGCGGCGGGCCCAGCGGTGATACCAAGGAGACGCGCACATGATGCAGCTCATGGTCGGCCCTGTCCTGGCGTTGGCCATTGGTGCCGGCTGCCGCCTGCTCGACATTCCCTTGCCCGCCCCGCCGAAACTGCAAGGCGCGCTGCTGGTGCTGGCAATGACCGTCGGCTATCTGCTCGGCGATCATCTCCTGGGCTGAGGTGAGCCTGCCCCAAGAGGCCAAGGACCTCTTGACCTGACCGGGTCGGCCCTGCGCACGGCCTCTACTCCGGCCCTGCGCACAGCCCGGGTGGCACCCGTCAGCGGCCCTCCTCGGCCCCTCTGCACCAGCCCACCACCCGCGACACAGTCCAGCGAGAGCGCTCTACTTCGAGCCTCGGCGCGCGGCGTCGACACTCCAGATTCCCGAGCCGTGCGCGGCGATGTAGAGGAACACGAAGCAGTAGAGCGCGGCGAGCTCGCCCTGGTTCACGTTCGGGAGGATGTTGCCCTTGGGAATCGCGTGCCCGATGAAGTAGGCGACCGCCATGGTACCGCTCGAGATGAAGGCCGCGGGAGCGGCGAACAGTCCGAGCGCGACGAGCACGCCGCCCACGAACTCGATCGAGCCCGCGCCGTAGACGATGAACGGCGGAGCCCCGGCGGGCACGCCGCCGAACAGACCGAAGAGCTTCTGCAGTCCGTGTAGCGTGAACATGAATCCGGCCATGATTCGAAGCAGGGCGTAGATGCGTTCAGCGTGGGGCTTCAGGAATCCCATGATGTCCTCGTGTGACGATGAGTGGCCAATGTCCTCTTCGAGCCTACTTCGGTTCCGACGTGTGGTGTAGGAGCGCCTTCCACACGCCGTCCCGATGCTCCCAGACGGCGCTGAAGGCCAGGAGCTTCTCGAGGCGTCCGGTGTCCTGGAAGTCGACGCGCGCGAAGTAGATGCCTGTGATGAGCGCGACGGTGCCGGCCACGAGCCGGACGTCGAAGTGCCGGAACTCTTCAGTGTATCTGTTCACTTGCTGGATGAGCTTCAGATACTCACGTATCCCTCGCTGCGCTCCGGTGTAGTCGGTGTACCGCCAGCCCTCATCTGCGTGGCGCTCGAACCAGGTGTGGTCCTTGGCTCCCACGGCCGCGGTCCACGCGTGCATGAGTGACAGGAGCTCCTCTTTCGCCTGCTCGGCGGAGAGCTGCGACATGGTCTTCCTCCTCTTCGTTCGGGACAACCCATGCTCGCACGAGCTTCGGCTCCCTTGCTCCTGGCCCATCATGGATGTGGCGCCACGCCCACGGTCTGACACAGTGAGGGCATGCACGCCCGGACGCAGCATGGCCGAGCGTGTCGAAGTCCCACCCGTGGAACCCAGGAGCGTGTCCCCCATGCGAATTCCTCTCCCCCTCGTTGCTGCCTTCGTGGGTCTCGTCGTCTCGGTGTCGGGTTGCGGCGGTTCGTACGAGCCCGAGCAGGCGCCGGTGCCCGAGTCCGCCCCCGCCGATGAGCAGCTCCCCGAGGGCAGCGTCACGCAGCAGGCCATCTGCTCGATGCTGTGGACGTGCAACTACAGCCAGTGGTACGGCAGCGAGGCGAATTGCACGGCGGCCTGCGGCAGGCCCTGCACTCGCGACTACCGCTGTAATGGTACCTGCGTCTGTCCGTGAGCCAGCGCTGAAGGCGAGGCCGGGGGGGGACCGGTAGTCTCCCTCGGCCCCCACGATGGGAAATGGCTCCCCCGGTTCTTGCGTGAATGGAGCCGTGCGCTCCCTCCGCAATCCGGCGGCTGCCCGTGGGTCCAACTCCCGACTCGCACACGGGAGGTTGCACATGAAGAAGTCTTCGCCACGGGGGTGTCCCTGCCCACGATGATGGGCACAAGTCGGGCGGATCCCGCCGGGTTCAGAAATACCGGATAATTCTTTTATGCCTCACTTGCCGGTATTGCACGTATTACGGCCCTCTTCGTGGCTTCCTGCTAGGGTTCTTTCACGCTCGACCCGAACCGAGCCGCCACGAAAAGGTACAACCCACATGAGCCGTCATCATCGATTCGCCCGTCTGTCCATGAGTGCTTCCGCGCTGAGCGCCCTGCTGCTGGGCGGCTGCGGTCTCTCCCATGAGAATGAGCAGGCCTTCCCCGGAAAGGCAGGTGAAGTGGTGACCGCCCGGGTGGCGTTGCCGGGACTCGGGTTCCAGACGGTCACCTACGAGAAGATCGACGGAAGGGCCGTACTGGATGGAGACATCCTGCTCGACCTGCGGGAGAAGCCGTCCCGAAGCGGCCAGTCCGTGGGCCGGACGGACACGTACTCGCGTTGGCCGGGGGGCACCATCCCCTACGTCATCGATGCGGGCCTGCCCGACAGCGGCCGGGTGACGTCCGCCATCCGCCACTGGGAATCCAAGACCTCCTTGCGCTTCAAGCCGCGCACGACGGAAGCGGACTACGTGCGGTTCCGGCCGGGTTCTGGCTGTAGCTCGTTCGTCGGCAGGATTGGGGGCGAGCAGACGGTGGACCTGGCCAGTGGATGCGGCCTGACCGCCGCGATCCATGAGATCGGGCATGCCGTGGGCCTCTGGCATGAGCAGAGCCGTGCCGACCGGGACAACCACATCATCATCAATTGGGGCAACGTCCAGTCCGGAACGGAGCACAACTTCCAGACCTACGCGCAGCAGGGAGCGGATGGCATGGACCTGGGCCCCTACGATTATGGCTCCATCATGCACTACGGCGCCTACGCCTTCTCCTCCAATGGCCAGCCGACCATCGTCCGCAGGGATGGGGGAGGGAGCCTCGGGAACGATGTGCTGTCCGATGGGGACACCCGTGGCGCGGAGTCGCTCTATAGTCCGCGCGCCCGCTTCCGCAGCGGGGTGGCCGTGAATCGCTGCCTGGACGTCTCCGACGGCAACCCGGCGCAGGGGACTCTCATGCAGATCTGGGAGTGCAACGGTACGGCCGCGCAGGAATGGTTCCTGACCGTCCGTGGGGAGCTGCGCAGCACCCTCGCTCCCAACCGCTGCCTGGATGTGTCCGACGCGAAAACGACGTGGGGCACTCGGGTCCGGATCTGGGAGTGCAACGGTACGGCCGCGCAGAAATGGACGATCAGCGGCGAAGAGGTGCGCAGCGCGCTGGGGAGCAATCTCTGCCTGGACGTGTCCGACGCGGGCACGGCCATGGGAACCGCGGTGCAGATCTGGGACTGCAACCGCTCGGCCGCCCAGAAGTGGACCCGGTTCTGAGGAGCCGCGACGCTTCCCTTTTCCTCTCGGGTCAGTGACTTCTCCGCGTGCATGGACTTCAATCCGCGTCCATGCACGCGGGGCATGGCCGCGTCACTGGAGCTGGCCCGCTGGTTCCATCAGGTACAGGAAGAAGCGGGCCATGGGCGGACTCCCGGTCAGGTGGGCAGTCCCTTCAGGAAGGCGAGCAGCGCGGCATTGACCTCGGCGGGGCGCTCCTGCTGGACCCAGTGAAGCGCGCCCGGGACGATGACCGGCTCGCGGAGGTGGGGCACCAGGGCCTTCATCGGCTCGATCGGGGCGAAGGCGCGGCCCGGGTCCTGCTCGCCGATGACGAAGAGCGCGGGCTGATGGATCTTCGTCGTGGCGAGCTCGGGCAGTTCATGCCAGTCCCGGTCCATGTTGCGATAGCGATTGAGGCCGCTCCGAAAACCACTGCCGGAGAACTCCTTCACGAAGTATGCGAGATCCTCTTCCGTGAGCCAGGCGGGCAGGGTGGCGGGAGCGTCGAGGCCGGTGAGGTAGCCGTCGCTCCTCTTCTTCGCGCGCACAATGGGAGACATGGGATCATAGCCAGGGGGTCCGGCGAAGATCGTGCGCAGCGCCTTGGGGATGTCCGCCTCGAACTCCGCCTCGGCGACGCCGGGCTGCTGGAAGTAGAGGATGTATAACCAGGTGTCCTGGAACATCTGCTGGAAGAGCTGCGTGGGTGGCATGGGCGCGCGGCCGAGGTGCGGCACACTCATGCCGACGACCGCGCGGTAGCGCTCGGGATGGAGCGCGGCGCTGGTCCATGCCATCGCCGCGCCCCAGTCATGGCCGACGATGACGGCGGTCTTCTCCCCGAGGGCGTCGAGCAGACCGGTGCAGTCGGCGAGCAACTGCTTCATGCTGTAGGCCTCGATCTCCCAGGGCTTGTCACTCTGGCCATAGCCGCGCACGTCGGGGGCCACGACGTGGTAGCCGGCGGCGGCGAGCGCGGGGAGTTGGTGACGCCACGAGTACCAGGACTCCGGCCAGCCATGGAGCAGCAGCACCAGGGGGCCCTGGCCGGCCTCGGCGATGTGCAGGTGGATGCCGTTGGTCTTGACGGTGCGGTGGGTAATGACAGACATGGGGTACCTTGTTTTGAAAGCGAGAGGAATCAATGCCTTGCTCAGGTCCCGCCCGGCTCCCGCACCAACTCGTCGGCGAACTTGCGCATGAGGCGCACCAGTTCGTCGAAGTCGTGGGCACTCCACTTCTCGAAGATGGCGATCCCCATCCGCTCACGCGC